>CALPPA020000018.1 GCA_943325355.2 Klebsiella pneumoniae
AAATATTGTTGGAGTTGTTCCAGTTATTGTACCGTAACAATTACTTGTAGCTATAGGTGCAACAGGTGTTGCTGAGCATTGTGCGTTTACGTTTGGTAAATTTGTAACATTGGCAACAGGAGCATTACAAACAATAGCATTAACATTAATTGAATAAGTTTGTCCTCCTAAAAAAGCAGAATTAATCCCACTAATTGAAAATTTAAAGCTATCTGGATTTGCGTTTACGCCATTATTAGTATAACTAACCAAATTACTATTGATGTCAGCCTGTGTAAAAGTACCTCCTATAACTAATGCTACATTATTTAGTTTTAGTACCCCGTTTGTAGGGAGTTGTGACACAGTATAAACTAATTGAACTGCTGTTGCTGTTGGCTGTGTTGCCCCTAATTTTGCTGTAACAATAGTTGCAGTTGCTCCTTGTGAAAGACTAAGTCCAGTGTTTACAACAGCAATATTATTTACAATTTGTAGTTTTCCACAAATTGATACTTGAAAGTCTGTAAATGTTCCTGCAGATGCATTAGCACCTCTATCGGTTGCTAATAAAATCCAAGTACCTAAAGAACTTGTGCCATTAAATTTGCTCAAGGATTGACTCGCTTGTTGGGTTCCCCGCATTGCTGGGCTAGTTCCACTACAAGTTGGAGCCGTCGTTCCAGCATCATCAAAGTTAATATCAAAATTTGATCCAGTACAATCTCTGTTATAAATTTCGGCAAAAATTCCTGTTGGTCCACTAAACTGCATTTTTATATCAGCTACTGAACCGTGAGTTGCTTTCATATAGAAACTTACTTTGCTAATAATAACATTATCTGGAACATCCATCCTAGCGCTTACAGCATTTGTAGAGTTAGTTTCCCAAGTAAAGTCATTGTTTTCGTAATATTTATTCGTGTAAGTTTTACAAAAATCACTAGCAATTTGAAATACAAATGTTTCTGAATTTGCTCCAGTTATGCAGGAATTTACGGGTCTTACTCTCCAATAATTAATTGTTCCTGATGTTAAATTAATGGTTTGATAAGAGTTACTAGTAACTGTTGCTGTTTCTCGTATTGTTGAAAAAGTTGGACCGGTTGCTATTTCTACAATGTAAGAAGATGCACTTGTTATAGCATTCCATTGTAATAAAACAGCAGTTTGCTGATTTGTCGCTCCATTTGTTGGAGAAGTCAATGTTATGTTTCCAATGTTATTATCAAATACTTTTAATGTAAGGGGTAAATTTATATTTGCAGATGTTGATGTGCCATTTGCATTAAAAGAATAATTACCTATTGCTAAAGTATTAATACTTGAAACTGTCATTGTAACAGCACCTGCAGTAGATCTTGTAGTTGGCGAAAATGTGGCAACTGCTCCAATAGGTAAACCAACTGCAGAAAATGTAGTTACCTCAACAAATCCTGGGGCAGGTGTGTAATTTAAAGTATAAACAGCATTATTTGGCTTACACACAGAGATAGTTGGCTCTGCAGCAGTTAAATCAAAAGAATTCGCTTTAATTTCAAAATTTGCATTGGAGATATCAAAGAAAATGTTGGCTGCTGCCTCAATTTTAATTCTATTATTTTTACCAATATTATTCGGAACTGTTATAGCTTGTGTTCCATCATTTGGTGTGTTTGATAACACTGTTATTGGATAAGTCAAACCACCATCAGTAGATAATTTTATATTGACATTTAAAGAGTATGTAGCAGTATTTGTGCTAGCAACATTCCAAGTTACAGTTTGTGATGTGCCAACATACCATATAACTGAAGTATTTGGTGCAGTTAGAACAAATGGACCAGCGGTTCCAACAGTAACAATTACATTATCTTGATTAGTTTGACCACCAAGAGGGTTATTATCCCTAACTGTCAATCTAAAATTTAATGTTCTTCCTACACTAGACAAAACCTCCCAGGTAGGATTTGTATTGCTTATTATATCATTCAGATTCGGAAACGTTCTAGTCGCAGAAAGCGTAGGAATAATCGATCTAAACATTGGTGTACTTGTACTGCTAGCAACTGGCGATACATTACCGGAACTTGCAGCGTCCATTTGTTCCCAACAATAGGTTAGTCTAGCGGCATCTCCAGCATCGTTATCAGTAGCAATTCCAGTTAAAATAAAAGGGGTCGATTTTGGAATTGTACGATCTGGAATAGCTGTTATTACTGGTTCATTATTTGCAATAGTAGTTTCAACTTCACAGGTGTTAGCCAAAATAGTTGTCGTCATTTGTTGAATACTACGCGCGTGAAAATAAGCATCCGCATCCGCTTGAATATTTGGCGGACAAATTCCAGCATAAGACATAATTGTTGTACCACTTCCTGGTTCCATAGATGATGCTGCCGAATTTTGACACGAATTGCTTTGAGTATGAGAAGCTCCAAATTGATGTCCTAATTCGTGTGCAACATAACCTATATCAAACTGGTCAAATTGAGGCGTTACAATTCCAGTAACTCCATTTCCTTTTGAAGCTGCTGTACAAGGACCAGTTCCAGCAATACCACCACCACCAGTACTAAAGGCGTGACCTATATCGTAAGCCCCAACTCCTAGTAAACCCGTTATGTTTGCGGTATTAATGTTCAGCATTTGTGATCCATCGTAATTGTCATACGGATCTGAATCAGGTGAAGCGTCAATATTAACATTGTTTCTATATATCAAACGATTATTGCCTGCTACAATCTGAAATTGAATGCCTACATCAGTTTTGAATACGCTATTTACACGGGTAACAGTGGTGTTTATTGCTGCTAAAGCTCCCGCAACAGTATTGCCGTAATAAGCGGTATATTCTGAGGTACAAGCTACCGCAAGACGATAGGTTCTTATTTTCCCATCGACTAAATTTGTTGTTTTAGCTGTACTATTAGTTTTAGCCTCCGAAAATTGATTCATATCTGCATCACAAACAAATACATCGTCTGGATTTTTAATGTAATCTTTCTTATCGTAAACAATATAGGTGCTCGTATCGCTTCTTTCTAAAGGATCTATATAAATTGTTTTTTCGCCAGTTATAAGTCCGTTGAAACCACTTGGAGATGTACTAATATAGATTTTATTCAGTGGGTTTTCCTCACTAACGCCATAGAAAGACTGTATTTCAGGATATTTTGCTTCTAAATCAGGATGTAAAACACTGATTTTTTCTATACTAAAGGTTTCCATTGTACCGTCCTCACTAGGAAAATCCATAAGCAATGGAGTTTTAGTTTTTTTGCCAGTAGTATTTATTGTAGCTGTTTGAAAATTTGATTTTAAAGATTTAAAATCTAAAGAATAAATTTTATATTTACTAGGAATGTTTTTCTTGTCGATTTTCAATCTAGTTTTATAAACCTCAGATTCTTTTGTTACTTGCCAATTGTTGATTGATTGTGCAAATGAACGATGATTAAAGAATATAATAATAATCAATAATAGGTAAGTATATTTTTTCATAATAGGGGGATTTTGAAGTCCAAAACTAAAAATTTATTTTTAATAAAAAAAATAAAACATCGTTTAAATACGTATTTTATCGTTTAAATACATAAATATTATATATTTTGTAATAAAAATAGTATGATTAAAAAAGTATAGAATAATGTTTTATAGAAATCTAAAAAAGATCAGTCGACATATTCTTTCTTTCTTTTGTAATTTAAAAATAGCTAATGGCAACTAATCAAGAAGTACTTGCTAATTAGACAAATTTGGATTTGAATATGGAAAAGAAAGTTTTCTGAGAATGATATGGGTTTTCATCTTACAATACTATCACGAAATATTTATTTTGGAATAAATCTATTGATGTATTTGGATTTTAATAGTTTGATTTCGGTATCGTTTAATGTAATTACTTTTATAGGATAGAATACAACTCGAACGAATGGCACTCTCTTTAGGAATCTATAAATAAGACAACACAGTATGATGTTTGAAAAAAACAGCAGTGTGTGCAATACCGGATTATATGTTTTTAAATCAAAGAGAACAATATATGCGTCTTTGATGAATATATGATATGCTAAAATAAAAAAACTGGCTTTAGAACAATAGACTAAAAAAGAATTTAGAATCGGTACCTTTTCAAGGTATCGACATAAATAAAGTACCGTAAAAACACCCAAAAGGGATACTAATAAAAGATAATGATAATTATAATCGCGGGAACCTAAACTAAAATTTATTTTAATATTCCAATGATTTAATATAAAGATTGAAATAAAAAATAAAATCGGGAATACAATCATTTTTTTACTGTAGAAAAAAGAAGTGCCATCAAGAAAGCGAGTGCAAATTTTTTGAAAACTATAGCCTAGCAGTAAATAAGTAAAAAAAATAGGGATATATTCGGTCCAGTAAAATCTTATTTTAATTGTATTCAAGAGGTAAAGTGCCAGAAAGAACACCAACAACATTAAATAATTTAAAGGTTTTTTCAATTCTTTAATTTCTAAAAATCCTTTTAAAGTTAACTGCCCTAAAAACAGCGCACCAATAAACCAGAAAGAAACATTTATTTCATCAAAACGACCACGGTAAAAGGATCGAGCCATATTCTTGATGTGTTCGAAGACTTGATTGAAATTTATCACATCTGAGACAATACCAGAAAAAATTATATTTAACAAAGTTAAACTTATGACGAAGCTAATTAATGGTTTTAGTAGACCATCTATTTTATGGAACAAAAAGTGCTTAAAATCTAACCGATTGGAGAATAAATAACCAGATACAAAAATAAACGTAGGCATTCTAAAAAACAATGCTACATTTTGGAACTGCAATAAATAGGGATATATGTCAATAAAATCATAGCGGCCAATTGTCATTAAAATGATACTTAGGCCTTTAGCGATATCAAAAATTTGAATTCTTTTTTCATTTTCTTTCATAATTCCTTTCATCATTAATTGACTAATTAGTTTTCTGAAATCCAAATCATTTGCTTATTCAAATAGGAACCAATAAAACGATAAAACTTTTTGTAGCAAATTTGAAGGGTTTCCTAGGGTTGAGCCATTTCTATTAATGCTTTCATCGTATTAGGCATAGAATATAATACTAGATTTTTAGAAATGGTAGCCAAACCTTCAAAAGCTATTGCTCCCAAATAATAATCGTCAAGTTCAAAACTACATACTTGCCAGTTTTCAGTGTTTTTTACTAATTTAGAATCTATCATATGATCTCCATCTAAAGAAGGAATATTTTTAAAATCATCATCTATACCTTTGCCAAACCCCTTTACTAATGCTTCTTTACGGGTCCATAATGTGTAGAAAGTATGTTTTTTATTCACCGCATTTTCAATTGCCAAAACTTCATTGTCGTTAAAAATATCTGGAAGAAGGTTAGTAAATGTAGAATCTTTAGAAATAAATTCAACATCAATACCAATCTTGTTTAGCGAAATTGCAATAACTGCAAAGTCTTCAGAATGTGATATATTGAAACATAACCAAGGATGAGAAGATAAATAGGGTTTTTTATTGAAATGATAATCAAAGTGAATACTTTTAGCTTCCAATTTGGTATAAGCTGCTAAAATAAATTTTAAAATTGCCCTGCAAATAATAAATTGGTTTCGATCCTTTTCTTTATAATATCGCTCGGATCTACTGCGTTCTTCTGGATTGAGAAAATGGACTAAATCTTTTGTTAAATTACTGTACTCGGGTAAGTGCAGTGTATAAATTATTACGTCACCAGTGCTTAAAGAATATTCTTTAAATGTTGAGGATTTGTGGTCTTCGCAATAAATAGACGAAATAAAGAGATTAGATTTCAGCATGTTTTTCATCTAAAATATCTTGAAGCATCCTTGCTAAGATTTTGTCGTGTGGCGCTATTCTCATATCGAAATCACTAACTGGTAAGTCATGAACAGTAACACCTTTTTGCGCTGCTTTTTTCCATCCCAAGTGTTTTGGAGCTAATTTATGGGCTATATGGTCTCTTGAATTAAATAAATCTACTTTTAAGCTTTGCGGCTTAAGGTGATATTTTTCAAGAATTCCGTACATCATCGCTGTAGCTTGTGTAAATCGTTCTAGTGCTAACAAATCAAGTTCCGACATTTTGATGTTATTCTCTTCAAAATGTCTTTTTAAGATATATTCTTTTTTTGCATTAAATCGCATTTTAAAAGCCTTCCAACTCGTGAGCATTTCTTTTAAATAGGATAGCCTTCTTCTAGTGTTATGAAAGTACCTAATTAGTTTTTTTTGCTTGAGCGTTTTATAATAGTATGAAGAATCTGCATAAGAGTCTAGTAATACTGTTACGCTAACTTCTTTTCCTTGTTCCTGCAATTGTCGGGTCATTTCAAAAGCCACTATTCCACCAACACAATATCCCGCTAGGGCATAAGGACCATTAGGATTTATTTTTAGAATTGCTTGAATGTAATTTGCAGCCATATCTTCTATTGATATATACCATTCATCAAACCCTTTGGATCCACCACCTTGAATTCCATAAAAAGGTTGTTCCTCATCTAAGTGTTTACTCATATTGGCAAAATACAAAACATCTAATCCACCTCCGTGAACCATAAAAAGAGGCACTTTGCTTCCTGTAGATTTTAATGGGACGATACAATCTGAATAAATTTCGCTGCCCTCATCAAAAAGTTTTACAAATTTTTCGACGGTTGAATATTCAAATAATACTGACAAAGGAAAGCGTTTACCAGTACTTTTTTCTATTTCAGCTACAACTTTTACTGCCATAATTGAAGTTCCACCCATTTCAAAAAAGGTATCATTGATTCCAATCTCTTCTATTTGTAGGACTTCACTCCAAACTTTTGCAATTTCTTTTTCAATTTCGGTTCTTGGTTTTCTTAGATTAGATTCTGTATCTTGTCGAACATATTCTGGAACCGGTAAGTTTTTTTTATCAATTTTCCCATTTGTAGTCAGCGGAAAATCATCGACCCACATAAAAATATTCGGAATCATAAAACTTGGTACAATTTTAGAAAGTTCTTCACGTACATTAGGGTTTTTATCACTACTGTCGTTGGTCTGAAGATAGGCAACAAGACGTGGTTCAGCATTATCAATCTTACTCAATATAACTGAAGCTAGTTTTATTTGAGGTATCGTAATTAAAGCAGCCTCAATTTCGCCCAATTCTATTCGATGTCCGTTAGCTTTAACTTGCTCATCAAGGCGCCCAAAATACAAAAGATTACCATCTGGCAACCATTTTGCCAAATCTCCGGTTCGATACATTCTAGTTTTGGAATCAAACGGGTTTGGAATAAATTTTTCCGCAGTTAAATCTTCTCTATTAAAATATCCTCTTGCTATTCCATTTCCAGCAATATAAATTTCACCAACTTCGCCTTCAGGGGCAAGCTGATGATTTTCATCTAAAAGATATATTTGAGTATTTGAAATTGGTTTCCCAATGGGTATACTTTCACTAGCTAGTGGAGCATCAAAAGTATTGAATCCATAGATACTACAGCCCACAGTTGCCTCTGTTGGACCATATTCATTAACAATAATAGCATCAATGCCAGATGACCTAAATTGATTAATATGATAATTGTATAATGCCTCTCCTCCAATAATATATTTAGTAGCGAGTTTAGGTCTAGTCTCTTTATTAATAACAGAAATTAGAATACTGATGTGCGAAGGTGTTAGCTTTATGAAATCATAAGGAGCGTACTTAAATAAATTTACATCATCAAAAATTGCTAATCCAGTCCCAGAGCTTAGAATTAATTTTTTACCCAAAATAAGGGGAATAAAAATCTCAGTTATACTGGCATCAAAAGATAATGAAAGGTGTGCGAAACAGCCAGAATTATCAGAATTTGTATCGATGTAATCACTTACGTTAAATAAATAATGCAATAGGTTGCGATGCTCAATCATTACTCCTTTAGGATTTCCCGTACTTCCGGACGTATAAATAATATAAGCTAAATCATTTGGTTTCAAAGAAATTGAGGTGGGAGCACTTACATCATATTTTTCTCTACTAATGAGGAAATTATCAAGCGCCTGATGATCTAATGTAAATTTACAATTGCAGTCATTTTGCAAATAACTAATCCTTTGCTGTGGATACTCAGGATCTATAGGCACATAGGCTGCGCCAGATTTAAGGATGCCTAATATGCAGACAATCAGCATTTCGCTTCGACTTTGCATAATGCCAACTAAGTCCCCTAGAATCACATCCTTTTCGCTAATTAAATAATGAGCAAGTTGATTTGATAGAATATTAAGTTCCTTGTAAGTAAGTTTTTGCTCTTTGTAGACAACCGCTATTTCATTTGGCGTATTATCGACCTGCTGAAAGAACAAATCAACAATAGTGTCTGTTAATGGGTTTTCTATTTTAGATAATGGATTTACCATAGGTGTTCTATTTTAAATGCGCCATTTATAATTTTAATAGAAATAATTCAACATTCCATAAATTTATTGAAGGAAGAATAAATTAAATATTTGTGTGTCTCTCATCTAAAATATCCTGAATCATTCTTGCTAGAACTTTATCATTAGGAGGATCTACAATACTAAGATGATTGCCAGGAACGTTATGAATATTGACTCCTTTCAAAGCTGCTTTTTTCCATCCCATATGCGTAGCGTCTAATTTGTATTCCAAATCATCTTTTGCTCGAAATAAATCTACTTCAAAATTTTGTGGTTTTAGATGATAGCGGTCAACAATTTTGTTAACCATACTATTAGCGATAGTAAATTCTTCGAGCGTTAATGCTTCTTGTTCAGTCAAAATATCTTTTTGACCAAAATACGTTTTTAATATGTGGTCTTTTTTGGCTTTAGTTCGCATCTTAAAAGCCTTCCAACTTGTGAGCATTTCCATTAAATAATCGAATCTTCTATAATTGACATCATAAATTCTATTTAATTTTTTTTGCCAAAGAGAGGGGTAATAATAGGATGAATCTACATAAGAATCTAATAATGCAACTATACTTACTTTTTTACCTTGCTCCTTTAACTGTCGTGCCATTTCAAAAGCAACGGTACCACCAAATGAAAATCCAGCCAATGCATAAGGACCTTTCGGATTTATTTTTATGATAGATTCTATATAACAAGCAGCCATTTCTTCGATAGATTCAAACCAATTATCATATCCATTAGGCCCAATTCCTTGAATTCCGTATACCGGTTGATCATCATCGAAATTACTAATCACATTTTTAAAATTTAAAATATTGAGCCCAGCTCCGTGTACCATAAAAAGAGGAGGTTTAGTACCATTAGGTTTAATAGGCACTAAAAATTCGGAATAAATTTCAGTGTCGGCATCTATAAGTTTAGCGAGTTGCTCGATGGTAGAATGTTCAAATAATGACGATAGTGGTAATTTTTTCCCAGTTTGCTGTTGTATTTTATTCATTACTCGAACAGCGATTAATGAATGTCCACCTATTTCGAAGAAATTACTAAAAATATCTATTTTTTCTCTATTTAAACTTTCTTTCCAAATGGTTTCTACTATTTTTTCTGTTTCATTTCTAGGCTCGGTATATTCAACTATTTTATTTGATGTATAGTTCAATAATGCCTTACGATCGATTTTTCCGCTCAGTGTCGTTGGAAGTTTCTCAACGATATTAAAGTCGTGCGGCACCATAAAAGAGGGCAGTTGTGTTGCCAATTCATTGCGCCATAATCGAATTTGATCTTGTTCATTAGCCATTTCATTGTCTACTTCAATAAATGCAATAAGAATATCAGTTTCAGCTATGACAACTGCTGTTTTAATTCCATCGATAGACAATAATGCTTGTTCTATTTCGCCTAATTCTATACGGTAACCTCTTACTTTTACCTGATGATCGATACGTCCAAGACACTGAACTTGACCATTAGGTAATAGTTTTCCTAAATCACCAGAAAGGTACATCTTGCCACCTGATTCAAGATCGAAAGTGTTAATCAAAAACCGTTCATTATTGAGATCAGGCCGATTCAGATAGCCTAAAGATACTCCATCTCCAGCTATTACTATTTCTCCTACTTGTCCCTCATTTACCGGCTTTCTATTTGCATCTAGCAAATATACATTGGTATTTGCAATCGGCGTACCAATGGTTATTGGGTTGTCATTTATTGTTATTTGAGTAAGAAAGGAGCATACTGTAGTTTCTGTTGGTCCATAAATGTTCCACAATTCATTACACCTTGAGAGTAATTGGTGAGCCAAAGGCATTGGAACAGGCTCTCCTCCAATTAAAGCCTTGATATTCAACGGTTTTTCCCAGCCAGAATCTATTAGAATATGCCAAATACTTGAAGTTCCCCACATCATTGTGATTTTGTCTTTAGCAGCTTTTTCAAGTAATAAATTTCCATCCCTCCTAGTTTCTTCATCAACAAGAACTACACAAGCTCCGTGAAGTAGGGGTAGGAAGATTTCCATTACCATAGCGTCAAATGAGATAGTAGTTATGGAAAATATTTTATCAGCTGCACATATGCCTGGTTCTTTGGCCATCGAATATAGAAGGTTGATTACATTGCAATGTGCAACTTGAACCCCTTTTGGCTTTCCGGTAGATCCTGAAGTATATATGATATAAGCAGCAGATTCGGTAGGAACCATAAGATTTACCGGTTCTACAGGTAAATCGCGCATTGATTCCAAAATCGAAGCAATCGTGAGAGAAACCGCTTTGTTTGGAAAGTTTGTTTTTAAGTTTAAACCAATATAAAAAGCAGCATCTGAGTCTTCAATCATTAAATTGAGTCGCCCATCTGGATAATTAGTGTCAATAGGGACATAAGATGCACCACATTGTAATACAGCAAAAAGAGAAGCAATTAATTCAGGAGTTCTATCTAAAGAGATGGCGACAATTTGACCAGGACGAAGCCCCTGAGACCAAAGATAATTCGCCATTTGATTAATCATTATATTTAATTCGACATAAGAAATTTGTTTGTCCTCAAATTCAAGTGCTATTGCTAGAGGAAACATTTCAGCTTGATTAGCAAAAAGCTTATGCAATGTGCTCTTGGGATAAACCATTTTCGGCCCACTTATTTCGAAATTTTTATTTGTATAATCCTGAAAGGTAATTTCTCCCAAAGTTTTTGATGGGTCTTCAGCAATTTTTTGTAATATTTGCTCGAAAGACTGCATCATTTTCTTGATAGTTTCGGGTTCAAAAAGAACCTTGTTAAAAGACCATTCTAAAACAAGATTTTTTTCAGTACCGCTCGCATTAACAAAAATTTCGAAAGTAGAGAAAGAATTGCCAGTATTTTGTAGGTTAAAATTTAAATTAGAAAAGACAACATCATCTGTTAAGCCTAAACCCATATTGAATGCAACTGGAACAAGTGGAATTCTAGAGGGATCACGAGCCACATTGAGCTTTTGCAAAAGTTGGCCAAAGCTTAGTTGTTGGTTATCGTAAGCATCAAATAGTTCTAATTTACGTCTATTAAGATAGTCAATAAAACCAATATTTGACTCAGGATTACTTCGTAGAGGCAGTAAATTCACACAATGACCTAGTAAACAGTTCATCCCTGTTACAGGCTGACCAGCAGCAGGAACCCCAACGACAATGTCATTCTGTCCTGTTACTTGACTCAAAAAAACTTCGAAACCAGCTAATATAGTCGTAATCAAACTTGTGCCGGTATCTACACCTATTTTTTTTAATGAGGCTACAAGTTGTGCATCCAAAACAAAATCTAAAAGTTCACTTTTATAAGTACGAAAAGGTGGTCTCGGATTATCAGTTGGAAGATTTACAACTGGGACAGATTGCTCATACAATGTGAACCAATACTTTTCTATTTCTTTGTAATCATCACTATTTGCAAATAATTGTTCCTCCTCGGCATATTCACTAAAAGGAATTGATTCTGGCAATTGCGGCGTTTTATTTTCGACTAGCGCAGAATAAATTATTCCTAATTCTTCTAATATAATACCTATAGACCAGCCATCGCAAATAATATGATGAATATTTATAATCAAACTATGTTTTACATCAGAAAACTTAATTAAGCTAACTCTAAATAAAGGTCCGTTTACAAGATTAAAAACATATAAGGCTTCTTCGTTTGTATAATTTTCAAATGCAGCAATTTGAGATTCTTTGTCAATATTTGATAAATCCAGATTGCTGATAGCGATAGGTAGTTGTTTGAAAATAGACATATGAATCCCATCTATGCTAAAAGTTGCACGAAGGGATTCGTGACGATCAACCAAAGTTTGAATTGCTAATTCCATCGCTTGACTATGCAATAACCCATCAAAATCTAATGCATACAATAGGTTAAAAGCTCTATTTGCATCATCTCCCCCGAAATAGCAAGAAGTCCAAATTTCAGATTGCGATTTTGTAGTATAAATTACACTTTTAAAATCGTTCGAAAGAGGATTTAATTGATTGTTATTTGAATTATGCGATTGATTATTCATTATTATGTGCAAATTGCGATTAAATTATATCTAGAGAGACTTTATTTTATGAAAATAATTAATTTTATATGTATCTAAAATATTCTTGTATTAAATAAAGGAAACGATTCCTATTTTTATAGCTCTATTAAAACAAAAACACTTTATTTATTGAAACTAAAGGTTGTAAAGCCTTTAAATCAAATAGGTTGTCAATTTACACCTATTAAATTGTTTTTTTTAATAATTTGGCAAATTTTTCAATAGTTGGATTTTGAAAAATAGCAGAAAGAGGTATTCGTGTACCCGTCATTTTCTGAATTTTAACCACTATTGTTACCGCAATGATAGAATGACCTCCTATTTCAAAAAAGTTACTAAAAATATCGATACGTTTCTTTTTTAAATTTTCTTCCCAAATTTCGGCAACTAACTTTTCTTCATTTGTTCGAGGCGCTATATAATCTTGCTCAGTTTGCGAATTTGATTTGTATTCTAATAAGGCGGTTCGATCAATTTTATCATTGAGTGTTTTAGGCATTCTTTCTAAAATATGAAATTCGTGAGGCACCATAAAAGCTGGTAATTGCGAGGCCAATTCATTTCGCCAGAATCGAATCTGTTCCATTTCATCAGCGATTTCAGAATTTGCTGTGATAAATGCAACAAGAATATCGGTTTTAGCTACAACAATCGCAGATTTAATACCTTCAATTGCCATTAAAGCTTGTTCTATTTCCCCAATTTCAATTCGATGACCTCTTACCTTAACTTGATGATCGATGCGTCCTAGGCACATTACTTCATTGTTTGGGAGTAGTTTTCCTATATCGCCAGAAAGATACATTAAATCGTCTTTTTTATTTGAAAATATATTTGGAATAAATTTTTCGGCTGTTAGTTCTGGTCTTCCTAGATATCCTTTTCCAACTCCAAGTCCACCAATGGCAATTTCTCCCACGGTGTTCGGCGGCTGCAGATTTAAATGTTCATCGACTATATAATATTGCATATTTGCAATAGGACCTCCTACGGAAATTAATGTTTCTTCGGTTTTTATCTGTTTGCAAGAAGAAAAAATAGTTGTTTCTGTAGGGCCATACAAGTTCCATAGTTCATCACATCTTTTTAACAGTTCCTTAGCTGCTACTATAGGTAGTGGCTCGCCACAACACCATATCTTGATAGGCAATTTTTTTGTCCATCCAGATTCACAAAGCATCATGTAAGTGGTTGTTGTACCTACGATTAATGATATTTTTTCCTTTTCTAACATCTCATACAGCAGGGTTCCATCTTTCGATGTTTCGTGGTCCGGTAATACTAAAGTCGCTCCCTTGAATAGAGGGAAAAACAATTCAAAACTCGCAATATCAAAAGAAATTGTAGATATGAATGGAATTCTATCAGTTTCTTTTATACTAGGTTCGTTTTCTAATGCAAAAAG
>CALPPA020000019.1 GCA_943325355.2 Klebsiella pneumoniae
AAATTGACACTAAATATTTTCCTTATAAAACGTCATACAATAAGACAAAATACCTAAAACAAGTTACCATTTATACCGATAGCAGAATAGAAGAGGCCATTATTAAAATTCATTTTTATGAGGTTGCCCCAAATGGTTCTCCTGGAGAAGAATTGTTGGACAAAGATTTTGTTGTCACTGTAAAAAAAGGGACAAGAATTAACCGATTTGATTTAAAGGAGTTTAATTTAAAATTTCCAAAAAAAGGGCTTTTTGTTGGATTTGAAAAATTAATGATAGAAAAAAACAAAACCGAAAAAACCATAACAGATTCAAACACGAACATATCACAAACACAAAAGACCTATTTCCCTTTTGTGCTGTACAATTACGTGGAAAGAGATTTTTTATACACTTTTTCAGGTGGAAAATGGAATAGACAAACAAAAAAGGGCGAAAGTGAAACATCAGCTAAAATCATGATAAACGAACCGGCAATAACGCTAATACTAACCAACTAACGCAAAAAAACCATACATTTGCAGGTTACAAAAAGTAAACTAAAATAAGGATGAAGATTGCTTCGTTCCTCGTAATGACAAAAAAATGAAAGAAATAAAAAACATATCAAGATCAAGAGCTCAAGAATCATCGGCGGCAATCGAAAAAATGTACATCACGATGCGCCATTTATTCAACCGTGGGTTTTATAAACCAATGGGAGTTTCTGGCGATACATTGCGAGAAGCATTATTAACCTTGCGCCCAGAAATTTACGGAAATATTGGAGATGATAAGGTGGAACTCAATGGACTTTTATACGTTATTGAGCGTCTTCCGATAGGAATTGAAGAATGTCGATTTATTAATTTAACTTCGGATGAAGGCTACTCAAAATCACATTTTCAAGCCATTGTTCCTCCAAAAAGAAAAAGAAATTGTTACCGCATTGACGAAGAGCAAATGAATGTCGAAATCACACGCGGAAGATCAGACATCTATGATATTTTGACACATTTAACTTTTATTTTTATCGAATCTCATAAGATACGAAATAGAGTATTACTAGATGATGCAGGCGAAGTTTCTCGCGATTGGCAAAAATTAGGTTTAGCGGTTTCACAAAAGAAAAAGCTGTCACAAAACGAAAAGGAGAAAGCGGTTTCACATACTGCAAATATTCTAGGAAGAACATTTATCGAAGTTTTAGAGATTTACGATGCTTTTGGTTCCGAAGCTGCTCCTGATCGATTTTTGGATGTAATCTATTGGTTAGGAAAATTAGCGATAGAAGAGGTGGTTGATGACAACAAAAGAACCATAACATTCAGTCCTATTCTAAGAGAACGATTAGGACATCATATTCACGGCGAAATTTGGGCAACAAATATTAAGGAAGTATTAATAAAGAGCCAACTTTTAGACCGACCAATCCACGTGATTAGTGCTAATATGCACAGTGTAATGAATTCTATTTTTGCAACAACAGTTTTAAAATCCAAGTTTAAAGACCAATCTGATTTCTTTATTTATGAAGAATTGAGCAAATCTGGAGCTTATGATGTTAGGGATAAAGTTTCAGCGTTTGCAGAACAACACGGAATGATTTCGCTTCCAGATGCTGCTTCTGGAACCAATATTGACGTGCAAATTTTTGATACTGCAAAAATAGATTGGGCTAAAACTTCGTTTCCAACAGCGAAAATAGGAGATAAAAAACCAGTATTAATTGTAATGGATTACGCTTTTGGGGAACAAGCTTATGAAACCATAGATGAATTATTGAAGCCTTTCAAGAAAAACAATAGCTTACTTAACGTGGAATCGGTTTCTATAATGGGAAAAGCGGGAATTCTTCAAGGTGGAAAAGGGGATATTATGATTCCAACAGCACATATCAACGAAGGAACAGCAGATAATTATTTTTTCCATAACGAGTTATCTGCATCAATGTTTGAAGGCGATGGCATTCCAGTTTTTGAAGGCCCAATGGTTACCGTTTTAGGCACATCTTTGCAAAACAAAGATTTATTAAAGTTTTTCCACGAATCGACTTGGGGTGTAATTGGACTGGAAATGGAAGGTTCTTATTATCAAAAAGCCATTCAATCGGCATCTAAAATTAGAAAAAGTATTCCGCTTGATGTGAAAGTAAGATATGCTTATTATGCATCAGATAATCCATTGGAAACAGGAAGCACATTAGCTTCGGGTGGTTTAGGAACAACAGGTGTAAAACCTACTTATTTGATAACCATCAAGATTTTAGAACAAATTTTTAATGTGAAATAAAAAATTGGCCTCACAAACGGAAAGAAATAACAATCCATTTATAACCGCTTAAAAAATAAATCTACACATCTGAAAACAAAAACAGCAAGATACTCAGGCTATATTCGCCCTTTTTCCTACTTGATTGATTTAATCATCATCAATGTATTGGCAATTTATATAATGCCCTTTCATTCTAACCAAATTCTTTATTCCATTTTAATAAGTTCCTCTTGGTTTATTATTTCAGTTTATTTAGGGTTTTATGAGGTCTACAGATATACAAAAGTAATTGCAATCCTAAATTGTGCTTTAAAACAATTTATTTTATTTGCTTTATTTTGTTTGGCTTTAGAGCTGAATTATTCGGAATTATTGAATCAAAAAAGAGTTGTATTATTTGTTTTCAGTTCTCTAGTAATAATCGTTTCGGCTAAAATTTTTATTTATTATTTTCTAAGAAGATATAGGATTTTAGTTGGTAGGAATTTCAGGAGTGTAGTATTATTAGGAAAGATTAAAAACATCGAACCTTTAAAATTATTTTTTACAGACAACCCAGATTATGGGTATAAATTAATAAAAGTATTTACACCAGAAGAATATAAAAAAGAAATAGTAGAAAAATGCTTGTCATTTGTACTAGAAACAAAGACCGATGAAATATACTGTGCTACAGCTGATTTAACAGACAATCAAATTAGAGAAATTATAAATTTTTCTGATAATAATTTTAAGACTTTAAAGTTTATTCCAGACGAAAAGCAATTTTTAACTCATAGAATGAAGTTCGAATATTACGATTATATCCCGGTTATTCCGTCAAGAAATATTTTGCAGGATGAAACCATAAATAAAATGGTAAAAAGGATATTCGATATTGTTTTTTCTATAATAATAATAATAGGAATATTATCCTGGCTTGTGCCAATTATGGCAATAATAATAAAATTAGAATCAAGAGGGCCTGTGTTTTTTATCCAAAAAAGGAATGGATTAAATTATAAAGTTTTTAATTGTTATAAGTTTCGTTCTATGGAGATTAACAGCCAGGAAGACATAGATTTAGCTTTGATAAACGATTTAAAAATAACTAGGATTGGTAAATTTATTCGGAAAACAAGCCTGGATGAATTACCACAATTCTTTAATGTTTTTTGGGGCGAAATGTCAGTTGTTGGACCAAGACCTCACCCAATAAGTCATAATAATAAATATGCTAAAATGACAAATACATTTATGGCTCGGCATTTTGTTAAGCCAGGAATCACTGGATTGGCTCAATCCAAAGGCTTCAGAGGCGAAATTGAAACCGATGACGACATCATAAATAGGGTAAAATACGATATTTTTTATATAGAGAATTGGTCCATTTTATTGGATATTGAAATTGTAATTAAAACGATTTTTAACACGTTTAAAGGAGACAATAAAGCATACTAAAAACACCTTTATTGATTAATTCCTTTATTTGAAAATCAAGGTTGAATTTTTGTTCTGCAGATTCAAAAACGGTTGTTTTCATATTCTGAATTTCACTTTTTCCTATTTTTGAGATTTCGATTAAAGTCGAATTCAAGCTTTCGAAATTTCCAACTTGCGCAACCCAACCTAGTTTATTTTCTCTTACAATGGTTTCTCCTTCTCCACCACCAAAATAAAGAATAGGAAACCCCAAAGCACCATATTCGAATATTTTTGAAGGAACAGATCCATAAATCCTTGTTTTTAATGGTACAATGGCAATGTCAAAAGTTTTCAGTTTTTCGTGTAAAATGGTGCGTTCTAACATACCGTGAAAAAATATTTTTCTCTCCGGATGTTGCTTAATTAAATCTTCGATTTGGGATTTTTCGGCACCATCTCCAAAAATGTGTAATTCAATGTTCAATTTTTGCAATTCAATGTTTTTGCACAATTCATAAACACCTTGCGCAACGCCCAATAATCCTGCATAAAATAGTTTTATTGGTTCATTAATTTTTGTTTCAAAAACCATTTCTGCCACTTGATGGTCTGGAAAATTACGGTATAAATAACATTTTTTCGCTGGAAAAATAGAATGAATATGTGTAATGATTTCGTTAGATTGACCCAAGATTGAATTTGCACTCGAATAGATAAATTGTTCAAAATACAAAGAAATTTTATGCGAAAAACTGTTTTTTTTCAAAGCATTTAATTCAATGGCCGCCAATGGCCATAAATCAGAAATATTTAAAATTATTTTCTTTCGCATAAGTGAAAGCACAAACACCGATACAAACGATAACAATAGCGGTGGTGATTGAACAACAACTTTATTAGGTGTTTTTTTGCTCAATAAGTAGAAAAAAAGAACAGTCGAAAACGACAAAACCGAAAGCGATCTTTTAAATATGTTTTTACTAACACTAGGATAAATCCAAAGTCGTTTTACGGTAATGTTTTGAAGATTTTCAGTCACCGAAAATTTCCCTTTGTATTCGGGAAATAATTCACCTTTAGGATAATTTCCCAGTGGACAAAGCACCGTAACTTTGTAATTATTATGATGTAATTTCAAAGCCAATTGCTCTATTCTATTGGCGGCTGCACCTTTTTCTGGTGGATAATAATTCGATATGATGAGTATGTCGCCCATTATTTTTGAAGCAAAATTTCAATAATTCGTTCCGAAGCTTTTCCGTCCCATAGTTCTGGAATTCCTGCTTTTCGGGCTTTCTCCCGATTGTTATCGGTATTAAGAAATTCTCCAAATAGTTTTTTTAAATTTTCAATCGAAGTTCCCACTAAAGTATTGGTTCCAATACTTTGGGTTTCGGGTCTTTCGGTATTGTTTCGCATCGTAAAACACGGAATTCCCATAACGGTAGTTTCTTCTGAAATTCCGCCAGAATCCGTAATAACTGCAAAACTATTTTTGATGAGGTACATAAAATTCAAATAGCCTTGTGGTTCCACAAAAAGAATGTTTTTCAATTTTAAATTTGTTTCGCCTAAAATAGCTTTTGTCCTTGGATGAATCGGGAAAATGACTTTTTTGCCGCCAGCCATTGCATCAATTCCTTGGAGTAATTGAATTAAGGATTGTTCTTCGTCCACATTTGACGGGCGATGTAATGTTAGAATAATATAATTTCCAGTTGCTAATTGGAATTCATTCCAAAAAACGGGTTCAAAAATTCTATCCAAATTTTGATATAAAGTATCAATCATCACATTGCCCACGAAATGGATATTGCTTGCATCAACACCATATTTCAATAAATTTTCAGATGCTGATGTCGAGGTTGTAAAGAAATAATCCGTGATGCTGTCAGTCACAATTCTATTGATTTCTTCGGGCATTGTCATATCGCCTGAGCGAATTCCAGCTTCGACGTGGGCGACTTTTATATTTTGTTTTTTAGCTACAATCGCACAAGCCATCGTCGAATTGACATCACCAACTACCAAAACCAAATCGCAATGATTTTGTTGTAATTCTTTTTCAAAAGCGACCATAATCGCTCCAGTTTGTTCCGCTTGCGAACCACTTTTTACCTCCAGATTACTGTTGGGTTTCGGAATATTCAATTCTTCAAAAAACGTATCGCTGAGATTTTTGTCATAATGCTGACCTGTATGCACCAAACGATAGGAAATAGTAGCTCCTTCGTTTTGCTTTTTTTCAATCGCTTTGATGATGGGTGCGATTTTGATAAAATTAGGTCTTGCGCCAGCAACTATGGTTATTTTCATTTGTTTGTCATTGCGAGGAACGAAGCAATCTTCATCCTTTTGTTAGTTTACTTTTTGTAACCAATTTTTGTTCTTGGCGTTTGCTTCGCCTGTTCGCCAAAAAGGCTCGGGTCATTTTCTTTTTTCTCGGACAATTCATCCAAATAAGAAAAAACCAATTCAATATTTTTGTCGTGATTCTCTAATTTTTTCTGAATTTGAAGAATGTCTATTTTTAAATTGGTGGTGTCCAAAAGCATTTGTCTCACCTTTGAAAATATCCGCATAATCTGAATATTGGTTTGAATGGCTTTGTCGCTATTGATTACACTTGACAACATCAAAACTCCGTGTTCGGTAAACACAGAAGGTAATTTTCTAGCGCCTCCCCAACTTGAAGTCACAATTTGTGACTTCAATTTTTGGAATTCAATTACAGTAAGTTGAAACATAAAATCTTCAGGAAACCGAGAAATATTACGTTTAACAGCTTGATTTAGAACTTTAGTTTCAATCCCGTAAAGCGTTGCCAAATCACGATCCAGCATCACTTTTTGATTTCTAATAAAGTAAATTTTATTAGAAATCAATTCTTCAGAAAGCAGTATTTCGTTTGCCATAAATTATGTTTTTTAATTTCTTCAAGGACGCAATTTGTGACTTCAAGATTATTTCATCAACGAAATAAACTGCTTCAATTTTCCGCTTTTGCCTCGTTCTAATTTTTCTTTTCGGATGAATGTAAATGCCAATCCTTTTTCCAAATATAAGGTTATTGCCGCTTCAATTTTCTTGATTTGTGCCAAATTTAATTCGGTTGCGCTCACATATTCAATTTCAAAAGCATCAATTTTAGTTTGTTTGATGATAAATTCTTTTACATTGCCATCGTCTTCGATGATGCTTTTGGTCACGTAGTAAAAAGTTAATCCTGGCGACTTTTTTCCGCTTGGCAAAATGGCGATGTCATTAGTTCGACCAATTAGTTGTTGCAAAATTGGTTTTTTTGGTGTGCTTTTTTCGTCCAAAATCCCAATGTCTCCAATGTCGTATCGAATAAACGGATGCGCTTTATTGAACAATGACGTAATTACAACGCGACCTGCTGCACCGTAAGGCAAAACGTTGTTGTTTTCGTCCAAAATTTCTACAAAAAGAGTTTCAGAATTCACTTGCCATTCTCCGTCTATATTTTGAAAAGCAATCAAATCCAGTTCCGAAGCTCCGTATTCATTAACAACAGGCACGCCAAATTGTTTTTCTAGCAGCATTTTGTCATTATCAAAAAGCATTTCAGAAGTAACCACACATACTTTCAAAGTTGGGCAAATATGTTTTAATATTATATTTTTTTGCTGTAAAAATTTGGCCAACAAAACAATAGAACTGGTATAACCGTTGATGTAATCGAATTTTTTTGTTTCAAATTGCTGTAAAAAACTTTCTAAGACTACATCCGATAAATCGAAAACAGAAAACCGGTAGCGATTACTCAAAAAATCCTTAAATCGTTCTTTTTTGTTGTCCAAAAAGGTCAACGGAATTCCATAAAAACGAGCTTGATAAGAGGTGTTAAAATCAATTCCGTACCAGCCAAA
The DNA here is from genome assembly GCA_943325355.2 of Klebsiella pneumoniae. Classification (GTDB taxonomy): domain Bacteria; phylum Bacteroidota; class Bacteroidia; order Flavobacteriales; family Flavobacteriaceae; genus Flavobacterium. Next base: position 7,551 of record CALPPA020000019.1, read on the forward strand.
ACGATTGATGTTTGTCGCCCAAGTTAAGGCGTGCGAAAATTTGTCTTTGGCAAAAATAAAAGGATCACCACTAGAGCCGGAAGTTTTATTAATATAAACATTTTTTAGAGTAAACCCTCTTGAAAGTCTTTCCTTTAAAGGTTTCTGAAAGGCTGCCTTGGTCATTATTGGTAAATCGTTCCATTTATTAAAAGTAGTTTTGCCAACAATTTTTTGATAGGATGGATTATTTTTTAAATGAAATTCAACAATTTCTTGTTTTTTATTTTCAATAAAAGCTTCAAATTCGTGTTCGGGAATAGACTGAATATTTCGCAATTCGGCTTTGGCCTTCTTCATTGGAAAACCATTTATTTGGAGCGATAAATCAAAAAGTGGAAACATTATTGTAAATATATTTACCAAAAATAATATTTACCAACAACTAATGACCATCAACCAACAACTTTTTAAAAATTAATTATTTTTTAAGTTCAAAAGCAATTATTTTTGCCAAATCCTCCTACGGCGGACAAGCAACATAACAACACAATATATGATAATTTTACTACTGGGTTCAGGAGGAAGAGAACACGCTTTTGCTTGGAAAATGATTCAAAGTCCGCTTTGCGATACACTTTTTGTAGCACCAGGAAATGCAGGAACCGCTTCGATAGCTAATAATGTTGACATCAGTCCAACGGATTTTGATGCCGTAAAAGCATTAGTGCTTCAGGAAAAAGTGGAAATGGTGGTTGTTGGGCCAGAAGATCCATTGGTAAAAGGAATTTTCGACTTTTTCAAAAATGACAACGAATTAAAAGATATTCCGGTTATTGGGCCATCAAAATTAGGTGCTACCCTCGAAGGAAGTAAAGAGTTTGCCAAAGAATTTTTAATAAAACATAACATTCCAACAGCAGCTTATGACAGTTTTACTGCCGAAACGGTAGAGAAAGGATGTGATTTTCTAGAAACTTTACATCCGCCTTATGTTTTAAAAGCCGATGGATTGGCGGCAGGAAAAGGCGTTTTAATTATTCACGATTTGGCAGAAGCTAAAGAAGAATTACGAAATATGTTGGTCAACCAAAAATTTGGTGCGGCAAGTTCAAAAGTGGTTATCGAAGAATTCTTAGATGGAATTGAATTGAGCTGCTTCGTATTGACAGACGGGAAAAGCTATAAGATATTACCAACAGCTAAAGATTACAAACGAATTGGCGAAGGGGACACAGGCTTGAATACAGGCGGAATGGGAGCCGTTTCTCCAGTTCCTTATGTAGATTCTGTTTTGATGGAAAAAATAGAAACACGCATCGTAAAACCAACCATTGAAGGTTTTCAAAAGGACGGAATCGAATACAAAGGATTTGTTTTTATTGGTTTGATTAACGTCAATAATGAGCCAATCGTTATAGAATACAATGTGAGAATGGGCGATCCCGAAACCGAAGTGGTAGTTCCAAGAATGAAATCGGATTTAGTGGAATTGTTTTTGGCTGTAGCCTATGAAAAACTAGACGAATTCAAACTTGAAATTGATGAAAGAAGTGCGACTACAATTATGCTTGTTTCTGGCGGTTATCCGGAAGATTTCGAGAAAGGAAAAATAATTTCAGGGTTGGAGGAGAGCATTGAAGATTCGATTGTTTTTCACGCAGGAACTAAATTGGATAACGGAAATGTTGTTACCAATGGAGGAAGAGTTTTGGCGGTGACATCTTATGGAAATGACTTTCAAGAGGCTATAAAAAAATCTTATCAAAACATAGACAAGCTACATTTTGATAAGATGTATTTTAGAAAAGATATTGGCTTCGACTTACTTTAAGAAAGAATGAGCCGTTGTATCTTGGTCTTCTTGACCTTCGTCTTTATGTAATTTCAATTGCTTGCACCAATATACTATCGCAACGGAACAGATAATCATAAAACCCCAGTTGATAATATTAGCAGCAAACCAATGAGTAAGCTCTAATTGTCTCAGAAAATCGTGTAATGCGAAAAAAATTGTTTCAAATAACCATTGAATTCCTTCAAAAAATGCTTTCATCTCATTAATTTTATTTGTTAATTGTATTCGATGTAACTCGCTATTGTATTTATTTTAATGAAAAAAAATTACTTGGCTCGTTTCATCTTTGTACAAGTATTATATTTACAGTCACAAAAGTATAAAATATCCTTATGATAACAAGTGTTTTTAAAAAATCTACACCATTAAATTTAATTTTGGTTGTAATTTTAATACTGGTTTTCTTTTTATTGTATCAATTTCAAGATTTAACTTGGGCAAGTTCTGCAAGTTCAATTTTGAACAAAGTAATGATTTTTACTATTATATTAGCTTCAGTTTTTATAACAAATTTTATTGCAAAGAAGAATGGATTAAGCAAGGACAGTAGCTACACAGTTTTTTTCTTTTTTTTATTGCTGCTTTTTTTTCCATCAATTTTTGACAATGTTAATTTAATAGCGTCTAACTTTTTTATTCTTCTATCGCTTCGAAGATTAATTTCACTTCAATCATTAAAAGCTTCCAAAGAAAAAATATTTGACGCTTCTTTATGGATATTTGTTGCTGCTTTATTTCACTTCTGGAGTATACTTTATATTGTTTTGGTTTTTATTTCCATCATTTTTCACGTTGCCAGAGATTATAGAAACTGGGTATTGCCTTTTGTCGCTTTTTTTGCCGTTGGAATTACGTCTATGCTTTTTTCGCTAATTTTTCACAAAGATGTTTTCGGACATATCAATGCAAATGCGATTACCAACTTTAACATAGATTATTTTACCAATAATTATCAAAACGCAGCATTTTCAATTTATTTGACAATTGCTTTGTTTTTCGTAATTTCTATGCTAGTATCGTTGCCAAATAGGCCATTAGTATTGAACACTTCCTATAAAAAAATCATCGGTTCTTTTTTTATAGGAATTGTGATTTTTGCAATGTCTTCAAACAAAAGCAATGATTTATTGGTTTATACAATAGCGCCTTTGGCAATGATGGCGACAAGCCATATTGAAGTGAAGCAACTACAACTGAAACAGGAAATGGTTTTAGGTGTGCTAATTATGTGTAGTTTATTTGCTTTTTTCTCCCAGTTATAATTTATTACCGTAAGCTAAATCACCAGCATCACCCAGACCTGGAACAATGTATTTTTGATCATTTAATTTTTCGTCTAAAGTTGCTACCCATAAATGGCAAGAATCCGGCAAATATTTTTCAAGATAGGCGACACCTTCAGGAGCAGCGATGATAACAGCAATGTGTATTTCTTTAGGCAACCCTTTCTCCATTAATTTGTTAAAAACAGCAACCATCGATTGTCCGGTAGCAAGCATAGGATCAATTAATAATAAAGTCTTATTTTCAATATTGGGAACAGCTTGATATTCTACTAAAATATCAAAAAACGCATCATTGTTGGGGTGATGTCGGTAGGCAGAAACGAAACCATTTTCAGCACTGTCAAAATAATTCAAAAACCCCAAATGAAGGGGTAATCCTGCACGAAGAATAGAACATAAAACCAATTGGTCTGCTATTTCAGTGGTTTTTTTGATGCCAAGCGGTGTTTGAATTTCGATAGATGCATACTGTAAATTTTTACTTAACTCCAATGCCATAACCTCGCCAATGCGTTCAATATTTCTACGAAAACGCATACTGTCGTGTTGAACATTCACATTTCTTATTTGACCAAGAAAGTGATTTAGAATACTGTTTTCTTCTGATAAATAATGGGTTTGCATAAAATGTTGTTTAAAGTTTAAAGGTTAAAGTTTCATTGTAAAAGTATAAAAAGTATCTTTGTATTTATAAAATATAAAAGATATGTTTTCAAAATTAGCGTATTCCGTTTTCGAACAAAGTATCAAGGATTATCATCAATATGATAATGTAAACCAACCCATAAACAATCCTTTTCCGAAGGAGAAATTTGAACATTTATTATATCTAAAAAACTGGATTGACACCGTGCAATGGCATTTTGAGGATATTATTCGTGATCCTAATATTGACCCAGTTGTAGCATTGACCTTGAAAAGAAGAATCGATGCATCCAATCAAGAACGTACTGATATGGTGGAATATATTGATGGATATTTTCTTCAAAAAAATGCTCATGTCACTGTGAAAGACAATGCTAAAATTAATTCGGAAAGTCCTGCTTGGGCATTTGACAGGTTGTCTATTCTAGCCTTGAAAATTTATCACATGAACGAAGAAGCCACTCGAGCCAAAGCTTCGCAAGATCACAGAGACAAATGCCAGGCAAAATTAAATATTTTATTAGAGCAAAGAACCGATTTATCAACAGCAATTGATGATTTGCTAACCGACATCGAAAACGGTGATAAATTTATGAAAGTGTACAAACAAATGAAAATGTACAATGACGATGATTTGAATCCAGTTTTGTATCAGAACAAGAAATAATTCCTGACAAGATTCAATTGTCAAAAAAAATCCAACATATAGCCGTTATGAGACTTTCCGCAATGGGAGATGTCGCCATGACGGTTCCTGTTTTAAGGGCTTTTGTAGCACAACATTCTGAAATAAAAGTTACCGTAATTTCACGACCGTTTTTTAAACCCTTATTTGAGGGTATTCCTAATGTTTCTTTCTTCGAATTTGACGAAAAACAACGCCACAAAGGCTTCTTTGGATTGTTGCGATTGTTCCAAGATTTGAAAGCTCTACACATTGACGCTTTTGCTGATTTGCATAACGTTTTGCGGTCTAAAGTTATTCGAACACTTTTCGCACTGAATGGAAAAAAAACTGCTTTTTTCGATAAAGACAGAACTGGAAAAGCGGCATTAACTCGTTCTGAAAATAAAATTTTCAAACCTTTGCCTACAATTTTCGAAAGACATACAAAAGTGTTTGAAGAACTTGGTTTCACAGTAGATTTGTCCAATCCAAAATTTCCTGAAAAAGCAGTTTTAGACGCAGAAATAATTCAAGTAATAGGAAGAATCCCGATAGTTATTGGGACGAAACTTATTGGAATCGCACCTTTTGCACAATACAAGTCTAAGGTCTATCCTTTGGATTTAATGCAGGAAGTTATCGACCAATTAGCATCAACTAAAGCTCATAAAATCTTGCTTTTTGGTGGTGGAAAAAAGGAAATTGAACTGTTGGATTCACTTTCAAAAGACAAAGAAAATGTGATTGTCGTTGCAGGGAAACTTAAGTTTAAGCAGGAATTACAACTCATTTCCAATCTTGATCTAATGCTTTCGATGGATTCTGGGAATGCTCACATTGCGGCGATGTTGGGTGTAAAAGTCATTACACTTTGGGGAGCAACACATCCGTTTACGGGATTTTTACCTTTCAATCAACCTTTAGAAAATGCGTTAGTTTCGGATAGAAATTTGTTCCCAAAATTACCCACTTCAGTTTATGGGAATAAAAAGGTGGAAGGCTATGAAGACGCGATGAGAACTATTTCAGTTGAAAGTGTAGTGAAAAAAATCAATTCGGTAGTTGAATAAAAATCCGCGTTTGAAAATCCGTTTGATCTGCGTCCTTTACAAATAAATCTTCTCATCCTGACACCGTTGCAAAATATACCGTTGCAAGTTCGAAATAGTTTCTTGATAATTAGGAGCTTAGTAACCAAAACGCTCGTGTTCCATTTGTTATTTCTGGATGGCATTGCAGCATTTGATGACTTCTTTGAGCATATCGAGCATCGCCAATTCTTTATTGTTTGTTTTCTGAAATTTAAACTCCACGATTTCATCCTGCAATTGCTCGAAATAGTCCAAAATTTGCGCTACTTCGGGTTCGTCAAGAAGGGAAGGGTTGGTTTTGAATAGTTCTTGGGTGGATTTTATAATAATGTAGATTAAAAAACGATTTGCTTTTATACA
>CALPPA020000020.1 GCA_943325355.2 Klebsiella pneumoniae
CAAATTTTCTTATATTTGCATAATCAAAAAGAGCTTTCTGGCTGCAGCTTTCTCCAATAAGGGGAGCAAAAGCAGAAAGGCTATCAGAAATGATGGCCTTTTTTGGTTTCAGCCCCGTAGTTCAACGGATAGAATGGGAGTTTCCTAAACTTTTGATCCGAGTTCGATTCTCGGCGGGGCTACAATTAATAAAAAACGCTACCTATTTACTTTTTTGCAATCTAATAAAAATCTGCGCTTAAAGTGTTTTAATATGAAAATTTAAAATATTTTATTTGTCTATTTAGATTCTCTTTTACTATCTTTAAAAAAAGATTTATATTCTAATCCTCTTAAAAATTAAACATATGAAAAAAATCACGCTGGTTTATCTTTCCATTTTTTCTTTCATTTTTCTTAGTTGTGAGGCACAAGTCAAACCAAACGATATTCTCCTCAAAGCTGAAGTGAAAAATTACACTTTAGAGACGATTGTTTCTGATATTCAAATACCTTGGGGAATGACTTGGCTGCCTGATGGAAGTATGTTAGTTACCGAAAAAAGTGGCATTCTGTATCATATAAAAAATGGTGCAAAAACAGAAATAAAAAATATGCCCAAAGTGTACACCAGAGGGCAAGGTGGTTTATTAGACATTACCCTCCATCCGGATTATGCTAAAAATGGTTGGATTTACATCACCTATGCTGCAGCGGAAGGCGAAGGCGAAGGAGGTAATACTAAACTCATTCGAGCTAAATTACTAGATGGTGGTTTAACTCAAATAGAGTCTTTGTATAAGGCTACGCCCAACTCAACCAAAGGGCAGCATTTTGGTTCAAGAATTGTTTTTGACAATGATGGTTATTTGTATTTTTCAATAGGGGAACGCGGTAACAATAAGGACAACCCACAAGATATAAAGCGTGATTGCGGAAAAATATACCGTTTAAATGATGATGGGAGTATTCCTAAAGACAATCCTTTTGTAGGTCAAATTGGTGTAAAAGAAGCTATTTATACTTACGGTAATCGTAATCCACAAGGAATGGCGAAGCATCCAGAAACAGGAGAAATTTGGGCACATGAACACGGTCCTAAAGGCGGAGATGAAATTAATATCATAAAAAAAGGGGTTAATTATGGCTGGGCTACCGTAACATATGGCATTAATTATGATGGCACAATCATGAGTACAGAAACCGAAAGACCAGGGATAGAAAAACCTATTTATTATTGGATCCCTTCAATCGCCCCAAGTGGAATGACCTTTGTCACCAGTGACAAGTATCCGGATTGGAAAGGACATTTACTAGTAGGTTCGTTGGTATTTCAATATTTAGAACTGGTTAAATTGAAAGGAAAAGAAGTAATTGAGCGTCAAAAAATTGCGTCAGACATTGGCCGTGTAAGAAATGTGATGCAAGGCCCGGATGGCTTTATTTATATTGCCGTCGAAGGAAAAGGAATTCTCAAAATAATTCCAAATTAATTTATGTTTATAAATACCTTTTTGTTGGGTTTTGGACTGTTTTTGTTGGGATGCTTTCCCTCTAAAAACTTGGGTCGTCAATCTTCCATAATAACTGAAAAAAACTATACTCTTGTTTCAAAAATAAACAGAGATAAATTTGCTGAACAAAATCTACAACTGCAAGGAGAAGAAATCTATGCTGATTTTTGCATCCAATGCCATGGGGCTAATGGAAAAGGAGACGGTAAAAATTTTCCCCCTCTCGCCGGTTCAGACTGGCTCACTAAAAAAAGAAGCCAAAGTATTCATGCGGTTAAATTTGGACAAAGTGGCGAAATTTTTGTCAATAAAATAAAATTCAACAATGTGATGCCTGCAATGGGGCTTTCGAACCAAGAAGTAGCCGATGTAATGAATTACATTATGAATTCCTGGGGCAACAAACAAAAGAAAAAAGTCACCGAAAAGGAAGTGGAAGGAGTTTTAAATTGAGAATTTCCTCTTATTAGAAAATATAGGAAACCGAAAAACCTCCGTAGTAATTTATTGGATTGCCTGGATAATAATACCTTGGTTGGGCATTACCAAAACCTACAGCGTTTGGTAAAATACTGGCAGCATATTTCTCATCTAAAGCATTATTAACTCCAGCATTCAATTCTGTTCTAAGGACTTTGAGGATTGTGAAAAAATAGGTTGTTTTAATGTCGAGTGCAGCATAGGACTCACTGTATTTTGTATTGGAATCATTCATTGGAATTTTTCCAATTATTCGATAGGACATATTTATACTTAATCCTTTTTTTGTCTTTATATCCAATCCAAAATTCAATTGTTTGTCTGGAACGCCCGTGAGTTCATTGCCTGAATAATCATTTCCTCTATCTACAAAGTCCTTAAATTTAAAATTATTTAGAGCTGCTGAAAAATAAGGTGTAAGTTGAAATTTACTAGATTCGAAAAGGGTGTAATTAATAAGAAGCTCCAGTCCGGGATGGGAACTTGATCCTGCGTTGATGCCCACATATTGGTCATCGGCGGTGCGTTGTGCCACCAATAAATTTTCTATTTGTGTGCTAAAAAAAGTGAATTCAGTATATAATTGGTTCCCGAACCAATTCCCCTTGAATCCCAACTCGTAATTCCAACCTGTTTCTAGTTGCAAATGGGTATTTATTTGTCCATCGGGTGTCAGCGTTTCAGCAACTGAAGGAACAGAAAACCCTTTACTGACTGAGGTGTAAATATTTTTTCCTTTGCCTACTTTATAGGAAAGCCCAATCCTGGGTGACCAAATAGAACCAAAAGTATACTTTTTATTTTGAGTGTTGAAATTGGGTTGAAAAACGTCTTCTAACGAATATGTAGTCGTATTTAGTGCGATTCCGGTTTCTAAATGTAATTTTTTCAATAGCCAAACTTCCATTTGTAAAAAATAGTTGATATAGTTTCGGTCTTGATGAATTTCGCTGAACTGCTCCCCTTCAATACTTCCTTGTCCAGGTTGCGACAAATATAAATTTTTAAAAAGCGAATACTGATATTTCTCTAAAGCTAGTTCTGTTCCAAAGCTTAACTCAAAAGGCAATGAAAACAAGCGGTCTTTAAAATTCAGATTCCAACGAAGCCCTAAAGAATTTGTTTTATCGGCTAATATATCAAACGGTCTTGTTTCATATCCCTCTTTAAAATTAGAAAAAAGGCTGGATTTCAAAGACCATTTTTTAGAAAATTGATGGTCATATCCCAAACCTATCAAGAATTTGTCATAGGACTCAGAGCCTTGTGCTGCTGCCCAAGTGAGGGCTGCTTTTTCTGGATTGTCTATAAAATCCTTTTCATTCAAAGAACTTGGAATATAGGCTTTTAGTCGGGTGAAAATTCCCAAGAAGGACAAACTCCCATTTTCGCCTATTTTTTGTTTTCCGTGGAGGTTAAACGCTTTTCTATGGTAGGAACTATTTGCTCTGTATCCATCACTTTGCAAATCGGAATAGCTGGAGTATACATTCGAATTCGAGTCGCTGTATCCTCCCGAAAGACGCTGTTGTACCAAACCATAACTGCCAAAAGTCGTGGTGACGTTTCCAAAAGATTCCAACGACGGAGTTTCTCTTGAAAACAAATGAATCACTCCGCCCAAACCAGAACCAAAACTAGTGGAGTTAGGTCCTTTTATGATTTCCATTTTTTCTATTGAAGCAACATCTATATCTTCGATAACTGTTTCTCCCTCGCCCGAACTCAAAGGAATTGAATTAAAATATGCTTTTACTCTATTGGTTCCGAACTGTGATCTGGCTCCTATTCCTCGAATTGTAATTCTATTCGTATTTAAATTACCTTGTTGCATGTAAACCCCGGGAATTTTATTCAAAACTGGAGTAAGAATAATTCCATCTGTTTTATTAATGTCGGTTGAACTAATTACCGAAACAGAGGAAGCTGCGTTCTGAAGGGAATTTTTTATGGGTGAAGCTTCCAAAATGATTTCTGGTATTGCTATGGTGTCATTTTTAACTTGGCTGAAAAGTGGCGTAATGCCAAAGACAAAAAGAAAAAAGAAAAGGATATTTTTGTACAATTGCTGGATTGAATAAATAGTTAAAACTTTTATAAAGTTAGCTTATTCCTTGAGATAATCAAAAGAAGTTGGCATAGTTGAAAATTTAAATTTGTGATGGTATGGAAATAATGATCATTCAGGAAATGGCGTTCGTTTAACTTTTAATCGGTAATTAATTCTCGACATCACTAATTAAAAAGACTTTTCAGACAATAGTCTTATTATTTATAATTATCTGCAATGATTCTTGATTTAACTTCTTTATATACAAAATCGCGGTCTATTTCTTGCCTCGTTCTTGACCTTACTCTCTTAGTTTTTTTAAATACTGATTTTACTAAATAGCATAATAATTTGACAGAAAATATAGAATTAGTCCCTAAAACACTTACCTTTATGTAGCTTTTAAAAGCCCTTCCTTATGAAAACGTTAATATTCGCCTATCTTCTTCGAATGTTTTGTCTGTTGTTCTTGCTCTGCTCCAATAGTTGTAATAGAGTGGAAGCCACTGACGCCCAGACTGAAAAAAAAACTAGTAAAACAGTTCAACCTGTTGCTGAAATTGATGTTTCTACCATTGATACTAAGGATTACAGCAAACGCATTCTTGCCTTGAGCAACAACGACAAATCCGGCAGATGGCCTGTAAAAAAAGCACCTTATCCGTTGCCTGGAGCCATCCTGCCGTATAACAGAATCATAGCGTTTTACGGAAATTTATATTCCAAGAGAATGGGGATTTTGGGTGAATTACCAAAAGAAGAAATGCTCAAAAAACTAAAAGGAGAAGTTGTAAAATGGCAAGCCGCCGATTCTACTGTAAAGACAATTCCTGCCTTGCATTACATCGCTATCACAGCCCAAGGTTCGCCGGGTAAAGCACATTTACACCGCATGCGAATGCCTTTTAAACAAATTGACACAATTATAAATTGGGCAAAATCAATAAATGCACTAGTATTTCTAGATATTCAGGTGGGTCATAGTTCCGTAAAGGAGGAAGCATCGACATTGGAAGCGTATCTAAAATTGCCCAATGTTCATTTAGGAATTGATCCCGAGTTTTCGTTAAAAAACGGAGAAATACCCGGAACAAAAATTGGCACATTTACAGCAGATGACATCAATGATGCTGTAGAAATTTTGGCGAAAATAGTGCGTGAAAACAATCTACCTCCCAAGGTTTTAATTGTACATCGATTTACTCAAGGAATGGTAACCAATTATAAAAAAATAAAAACAGTTCCCGAAGTTCAGATTGTAATGGATATGGATGGATTTGGATCGAAAGTTTTAAAAAGATCAACTTATCTTAGATATATTTATAAGGAACCCGTGCAATTTACTGGCTTTAAATTGTTTTATAAAAACGACAATAAAAACGGATGGCAAATGTACACTCCAGACGAAGTACTAAAATTTACACCTCAACCTATCTACATTCAATATCAGTAAAATGGCAATCCTTGTTGAATTATGAAAAATATTCTGTTCCTATTTGTCGTTGGACTTATACTTTTAGCCGAAGGTCAATTTAAACCCAATGTAATCAAAAAAGAGATTTCTACTCTTAAAACGCAAGTCAAAAATGATGAGCAAAGAAACCAAGTATCTAATCGAACAACTATTCTCCAAAAAACTGAAATTCCAGTGTTGTGTTATCATCGTATTCGAACAATTCTTCCCAATGACGGGGAAAATATGAAAACGTATTCGGTTTCTCCTTCTCAATTTGCAGAACAAATGGAGACTTTGTATGATAATGGTTTTCACACAATTTCTCCTGAACAGTTGTACGAATATTTGGTTCACGAGGGGAAATTACCTTCAAAACCAATATTAATCACTTTTGACGATACTCGTGAGGAACAATATCGATTAGGAGCTGCAGAATTGAAAAAATATGGTTTCAAGGGACTATTTTTTATTATGACAGTTTCTATTGACCGTCCAGGATATATGACCAAAGGCCAAATCAAAAATTTGTCTGATAATGGTTATGCCATTGGCGCACATTCTTGGGATCATCAACTTGTTACCAAATATAAAGGAACAGATTGGGAAATCCAGCTCGAAAAACCCAAAAAAAAATTAGAATCCATTACCGGAAAACCCGTGAAATATTTTGCCTATCCCTCAGGTGTTTGGTCCAAGGCTGCCATTCCTAAAATTAAAAGTAACGGCTACCAATTAGCTTTTATTCTGTCAACCCAAAGAGATTTAAATGAACCCATTTACACTATCAGGAGATTAATTGTCCCTAATTCGTTGTCGGCTGACGGAATGCTGAAAGCAATTCAAACCACTTTTAATAAATGATGGGTTTAGCTGTTATTAGAAGAAATCTACGGCAAACAACATCATATATTCTGTGAAGTATTAAACAATTTTACAAAATCAGTTGTGAATCTAAAAACTAAGTTGTTAAAAAGATTAACGGATGATTATTCTATAACACCCCACTTTAAAAAAGCCTTATTCCTCATTATTTTTTATGTTTTATATAATATGCCCCTGTTAAAATAGGGTTAATATGCTTTGTTGCGTTTTTTAAAATTGGACAATTAAAAAAAAAGGTGAAAAAAAGCATAATTATCAAAAATATTTATCAAAACAACGAATATGACATAAATTGTTAAATACACAACAAAATAGATTTTTTGATAAAAATAAAACAATAAATTTGTTTTTAACATTTTATTTAACAAATAATAATTCAAAAAGCTGACTATTTAATAAATTAATATATGACGAATTCTATCCCCAAATTGAACCCAAATGGATGGGACGAAATGTTTTCGAGTAAAGGAGTGCGAAACTCTTATCGCAACGTGTTGAAAAGTTTAGAAAAGCTAAGTCCAGAAAATATTGAACAAAAACAAAAACAAGCTTCGGATTTCTTTATGAGTCAAGGAATAACATTCACTGTATATGGCGATGACAGTCAGGGAATTGAAAGAATATTTCCGTTTGATATTATCCCAAGAATCATCACTCAAAAGGATTGGAACGAAGTAGAATTGGGCATTATTCAAAGACTGAAAGCCCTTAATTTATTTTTAGAAGATGTTTACAACGAACAAACTATTATAAAAGAAGGTATTGTTCCGGCGTCTTTGATATCCTCTTGTCCACATTATCTTCAAGAAGTTCACGGGGTAAAATTACCTCACAATATTCATATTCATATAGCGGGCATCGATTTGATTCGCGGTGCAAAAGGAGAGTTTTATGTGCTTGAAGATAATTTAAGATGCCCAAGTGGCGTGAGCTATATGCTAGAAAACAGAGAGATTACAAAGCGTATTTTTCCAAAAATGCTGAATTCAAACCATGTGAGTATGGTAGGAAATTATCCTATGATTTTACACAATATTCTAATCTCGATGTCGCCCCGAAATATTTCTAATCCTAACGTTGTTATGCTAACACCCGGGGTTTATAATTCAGCGTACTATGAGCATACTTTTTTAGCCAGACAAATGGGAGTTCCTTTAGTAGAGGGTCGAGATTTAGTAGTCAATAACAATAATGTTTATATGAAAACTACCTCTGGACTGCAACAAGTAGATGTAATTTACAGACGCCTTGATGATGATTATTTAGATCCTTTAGTGTTTAGACCCGAAAGTAGTTTAGGGGTTCCAGGGCTTATCAGCTGCTACAAGACGGGAAACGTGGCCTTAGTCAACGCTGTAGGAAATGGAGTTGCAGACGACAAAGCGGTTTATGCTTATGTGCCCGATATGATAAAATACTATCTCAATGAAGAGCCAATTCTAAAAAATGTTCCTACCTATCAAATGGAAAACAAAGAGGAACGTGAACTCGTTTTTGCCGATATGGGAAATATGGTCATCAAAGAAACCAATCAAAGTGGTGGATATGGAATGATTATGGGGAATAAAGCTAGTGAGGAGGAACTTGACAAAGGCAAAAAAGCAATTCTTGCCAATCCTAGAAATTTCATTGCTCAGCCTATTATTCAACTCAGTACCGTGCCGTGTCTTATTGATGGCGAGTTAAAACTGCGACATGTAGACTTAAGGCCTTATGCCTTATTTGGCCCTGATGGTGTAAAAATTGTTCCCGGAGGATTGACCCGAGTTGCTCTTACAGAAGGGTCTTTGGTAGTCAATTCATCGCAAGGTGGAGGTAGTAAAGACACCTGGATAATTGAATGATAAAAAGTAGTCTTTAAAATAAGCATAATATAATGAACCTATTAAAACTTTAGATTGGTTTTCAAGGCGTTCCGGCTGAAAAAAAGCCCAATATAAAATAATAAACTCCTACAAAATATGAATACAAATATGCTCAGCAGAGTTGCAGACGGTATGTATTGGCTCAACCGATATATGGAAAGAACAGATGGCATTTTGCTAACGCTTCACACGTTCTATATTTTGTCATTCGATAAAGAGTTAAATGACTCTCAGGGATATAGGCCGCTTTTAGAATATTATACTGATTTGCCTAAAAATCAAATCATTGAATCGCAATATGATTCAAATTTTGTATTGAAATACATTATAAGCGATAATCACAATGTCGATTCCGTAAAAAACCTGGTTCGTAAAGCTCGTGAGAATGCAAGAGGTTCGCAAGACAAAATAACTAAAGAACTATGGGAACATATCAACTCTTTATATCACTATACCAACTCACCTGATTTACCCAGACGATTAGAAACCAATGAAGCGGTAAGTATAATTACCAAACTAAAAAATGATTTCCTTTTATACAACGGAATACTTCATGTTACGATGCCCAGAGGTTTAGGGTGGTGTTTTTCTAGCATTGGGAAAAATATCGAACGCTGTTTACAAACCATTGCGATGACTCAAGCTTATTATAAACCCATAAATTATAATCTTGATGGTGATGAGGATTTATTGTATTGGAGACGGTTGTTGTTGTCGCTTTCTGGTTACGAGCAATATCTTAAAAGTTACAGTAATATTTCACACAATCGAAAAATTGCTCAACATATAATTTTTAACAAAGATTTTTCGCATTCCGTAATTTATACGTTAGATTTAATTGATAAATATTTAGCAAATCTGTCCGTCGAACATACTTCGCACGAAGCTAGAACACTCCAAAACCAGTTTGGAAGACTAAAAAGTATGGTTCAATACACCGATTATTACAACTTGACCAATCAACAATTAGAGGCCGTATTAAATGATACGCAAGAACAATTGAACCAATTTTCTGCTGATTTTTCTAAATTATTCTTCTCTTATACCTAAAAAAATGGCAGTATTCAAAATAGTTCACATCACAAAACACCAATACAACTGGCCTATCAAAGAGAGTATCAACGAAATTCGTTTATTTCCTCACCACTTTGATAATCAAGAAGTACTGGAACATCAACTTTTAATAACTTCTAACCCTAAAGTAGAAATTTCTAGAGATTTTTATGGGAATAGCGTGGGTAATTTCAATATTTTGGAACCTCACAAAGAAATGATTATAGAATCGAGAATGTTGGTACAAGTGCATCATTCTCTCCAAATTCCTGAAATCGATACCACCAAAGTGCAGGATTTAGCTATAGAAAAAGTAAACAACAGCTCTTTACTTCGGTTGTGCTATCCTGATAAAATTATAAATCAGAAGAAGATTGATTCCTATTTAAAAAAAATAAATGCTTCTGATAGTCCAGTAACAGATATTGCGCGAAAATGCAGCGAATACATCTTTAAAACCTTTACTTACACCAAAGGGATTACTACCATCGAAACTACTGTTGATGAAATATTAGTACACAAAAAAGGCGTTTGTCAAGATTTTGCTCACGTATTATTACAGTTTTTACGCACTGCTGGAATTCCAGCACGATATGTAAGTGGGTATATTTGCCCTAATACAACTGGGTTTAGAGGAGAGGGAGCGACTCATGCTTGGGTCGAATTTTATACTATAAATCAAGGCTGGTTAGGCATAGATCCAACTAATAATATTTGGACAATGGACAATCATGTGAAACTTTCTGTAGGCCGAGATTTTAATGAATGTACGCCTGTAAAAGGAACTTTCAAAGGATTTGCCAAACAAACGCTTTCAGTTAGCGTTTCGATAGGATACGAAGACGGAAGGCAATTTGAAGACGTAAACGATGTCAAACTGCAAAAAGTTTCAGAAGATGTGCAAAAACAATTGGATTTATTAGAATACCAACTAAAGTTACAACAGCGACAACAAATGCAACAGCAACAGCAATAATAGCAATTTATTTTATATAAAAAAGCGCCATTTTATTGTATTAAAATGGCGCTTTTTAGATTATATTTTATCTTGGTATTACATATTAAATATCCAACTTGCTGGATTGTAGTACGTTTGATTCTGAGAAATGATAAACTTGAGTACCGTTTTTCCTGTTTCGCCACTGGTTCTTATTTTTCCCAAACTTTGTTTTATGCTTACTTTGTCGCCCTTGCTCACAAAAACGGAACTTAAATTTTGATAGACCGTAAAATAATCTCCGTGTTGAACCATCACGGCTTTATTTACAGGAGACAAAACAATAACACTGGTAACCTCACCAGCAAACACAGCTCTTGCAGTCGCGCCTTGTTCTGTAGTGATTTCGACACCGCTATTGTGAATCATCAAGGAGCTAAATTGTGGATGTGGTTGATCCCCATAACGCAACGAGACAAAGCCTTTTTCTGAGGGCCAAGGCAACTTTCCCTTATTGGCTTTGAAATTATCAGCTAGTATTTTATCTTCTGGCGTTAACACAATTTTTGCAGAAGACACTGCTGGAGCAGCAGAAACGATGGCTTTTGCTCGTTTTTTTATTTCTTCTTTTGTTTCTCCTGCCTTCGCACTAGCTTCTGCTTTTTTCATAGCCGCTTCTAAAGCTGCTTTTCTATTAGCTTCTGCAATAGCTTCACGAATCAAACGGTCAATCTGTCTATCGATAGCTCTTGCTTCAAGTTGTTTTTTCTTAATTTCGGCGGTGATTTTTTTCTTGTCTTTTTTGATAGAATCAACGAGTTTTTGCTGAATCTTCTTTTCTTTTAACAATGACAATCGCTCTTTTTCGTTTTCAGCAATGAGTTTTTGTTTCTCCTTTTTTTGAACATCTAATTTTTCGTTATAATCAATGAGTTGATCTGATTTTGATTTTATTTCCTCGCCCTGCATTTTCCTGAAACTGGTGTATTGCTTCATATATTGGGCTCTTTTATAAGCCTGCAGAAAATTCTCAGATGACAATATAAACATTGCTCTACTTTGTTCAGAACGGCTTTTATATGATTTTTCAATCATCATTGCATAATCTTCCTTAAGGACAACAAGTTCTCTATTGAGTTTGTTAATTTTCAGTTGATTAATATACATGTCATTGCCTAGCAACTTTTTTTGTTTTTCAGTTGTATTTATGAGTTTTTCCTTGAGTTTTATTTTATTTCCCTGAATCAAAATAATGTTCACCGCAGATTTCTCTTTTTTCTTTACCGATTGTAACATCACTTCATTTTCCCTAATTTCTTTTTGAATTTGGGCTTTTCGTTGTTCTAATTTTTCTTGCTGTGATTCTTGACCCCATATAAATGAAGTCATACAGATTAAAATCAGGCTTAGGAGAAATTTTGGCATATTGAAATAAGTTTGTGCAAATTTACTTAATTATTATTCTTTTGTAACCATTTGGAACACTATATGGAAAAGAAAGTTCTTCATTAAGGCTTATTGTGTTGTATTCCATATTTATTTGTGTTTTACCCGCCTTTTGAAAGGTATTTATATTGATGTTATAAGGAAAACTTATGCTGTTTATCTCTTTATTATTCGAATAAGCCACTTGCATCATTCGGTTCTCCTTGGTTTGCGTAATCTCCTGCTTCTGGATTAAGAATGTATTAGCATCAAAATAAAATGATTTTTTGGTATTGCTATCCAATACATCATCTAATCTAAAAATACCCTCTGCATACGACTGAGTGTAATTTCCAGTTTTCAAATCATCCATTGCCCTTCCCAATACTAAATTTTGAATTTTATTGAAATCTAAATCAGTTCCTAGAAATTGAGTCAAACCTCTAAAATCTCCTTCAAAATAATCGCCACTTATTTTTTCATAATAACTTACTGAAAGTGGCGTAATCGATGCTTTTGCCACGATGAATCCCAAATACTTAATGCTAATCAGAATCTGTTCGTCTTTTTTGATTTTTATTTCGGCAGTAACATTCTGTGACTGTTTGCTGTCTGTGTATTTAATGTTCGACTTAATATATAATGTCTTAAATTCGCTGTTATTGTTGTAGTGTTTTTCTATTATTTTATTGGAACTCATCCGGTTTTCGTTATTGGTAACGTCTACCACTGCCGCTTTCGATTTGCACGACACGAGAGTGAGCGGACTTAAAAAGCAACCCACAAAAAGAACTAATACTATTTTTAAAAATTTATTCATTTTAATTCTTATTTTTTATCTTTTAATAATTGATTGGCTTTAGAAAAATACATTTCTTTTTTCTTAAAATCTCCTAATCCATTGTAGGCTTCACCCAATTGAATATTAAAATTAACTTCCAAAACCGCATCGTCAACCACATAATCCAATCCCATGTCCAGCATTTCCTTGGCTTTTTTGAATTGCTTCAATTGATTATTCGCCAAGCCTGAAAAATAATAAAACTGGGGTTGAGTCGGAAAAGTTTCAACTAATGCTGTTGCTTTTTTGGTTGTCAATTCAAATTGTTTCGTTTCGACGTATGATTGTAGCAAAAGCAAATTGGTTTCAATATCTTCAGCTGGATTACTTTTTAAAGCCAGTTCATAATAGTAAATGGCTTTGTCCCATTGCTTCTTATTTTGATAGTATTTTCCAAATCCCTTAGCACTATTTACATCTAGGTCTTTGTCAAAGTACGACATTGCTTTCTCTAAATCTGGCGAATATTTTGGATTTTTGCTGACATAAATCAAAAATTCGTTTAGGACTCGGTGTTTAATTTTAAAATCTATTTTTTTACTTGCCAAAACCACATTCATCGAGTTAATCGCTTTTTGACCATCATTTTTGTCTAAATGATATTTGAATAATCCCACTTGCGCCCATTCTGAAGTTGGAATCTCAGATTCCAATTTTTTAGTAATTTCTACTGCTTTTTGAATTTCATTCTTATCCGAATACAAATTAATTAAAGCAATGTAATTTGATTCTTCTTTTGGATTCTTATTGATTTGTTCTAATAGATTGTCTATTTCAGTGTTTTGAAATTTTCCTTGAGA
>CALPPA020000021.1 GCA_943325355.2 Klebsiella pneumoniae
ATTTACGTTCAGTCGTGTTCCCACTTTGCCCATCAAACTCATACTTATTCTTTGATTAAAATCAAAAGTAGTACTAGATCTGTTCCTAGGAGAAAATGCTGGATTGTCTTGCTTTGTGTAGCGAACCCCAAAATCCATTTCGATTGATCCAGTAGGTTTCACATCTATGGTATTGCTCCCAAATATTGATTCAAAAAGGCCTGATTTTATATAATATCTGGGTAATAAATCTTTTTTTGCTTCTTCGCTAATGTCTTTTTTCCCGTCAATAGCATCTAATTTTTTCTTGAAATAAGTGCGCATAGATTCTTTCCTGAGCAAGTCTTCATATTCTTTTGGCGATAAAATAGTAGGATAATTTGTAGGGAAGTCGCCAATGGTTTTTGAATAAACATACATTCCAGTAACTGGGTCATAAGTGTATGACCTAAGAATGCTTTGTGGATCTTTTATTTGAATTTTTCCGGTAGAAAACCCAGTTTTTGTGGTGTCTTGAGCTGCAGGTATTACCTGTGCTTGTGATACAAAACCGCATAATAAAACCAATAAAAATGCGCCAATTTTATGTGCGAATTGAGCCTTTTTTAAATACTGTATTTCCAACTTTTATAAGTTTTTTAAAGCTTGCTTGATAATATATTCAACTGAACTTTCAGGGGCTTCTTTTATAATTTTTTCAACTATTCTTTCAGAGGTTTTTCGAACAAATCCCAAAACCTCCAAAGCAGATAACGCTTCATCTCTATTTGTATTGTTTTGCGACATTGAAACTTCGTCTAAATCGTATAATTTTAGTACTTTTTCCTTCAAATCAAGGATTACTCTTTGAGCTGTTTTACTACCAATTCCTTTTATAGATTGAATAGTAACCACATCTCCAGATGCGATTGCGTTTGTAATTTGTTTTGGATCTAATGAGGACAACATTGTCCTAGCTATACTGGCTCCTATTCCGGAAACAGACAAAAGCAATTTAAAAATTTCTCTTTCTGATTTTTCTACAAACCCAAATAAAGTATGTGCATCTTCCTTAATTTGAAGATGAGTAAACAATTTAATAAAATCAGTCGCGGGAAGCAAAGAATAAGTGTGCAACGAAATATTTATATGATACCCAACTCCGCCACAATCAATAACAACATGTGTTGGTGATTTTTCTACTAATTTTCCTTGCAAATGTGCTATCATCTATGAATTTTATATCCTCCAAATATAACAAAACTTAATCTTTAGTAAAGTTTTAATTGCAAAAATAAATAATGTTGTTTAAAAGGTTTTAAATTATTAAGCTCCATTTGCTTTAATCTTTTCTTTTCCCTGTGCATCAATAACTGCAATTGCAGCCATATTTACCATTTCTTCTACGCTTGCTCCTAGTTGAAAGATGTGAACTGGTTTTCCCATACCTAACATAATAGGCCCAATTGAATCTACTTTGTTTAATTCTTTCAATAGTTTGTAGGTAATATTAGCTGATTCAAGATTGGGAAAAATCAAGGTATTTACCTTTTTTCCTGCTAATTTAGAAAATGGAAACTTGTTTTTCAACATATCTGGATTTAAAGCAAAATCTGCTTGAATTTCTCCATCTATAACCATATCTGGATAGTGTTTATGCAAATAAGCTACGGCTTCTCTAACTTTTGCTGCACCTTCATTAGTCGAAGACCCAAAATTAGAAAAAGAAATCATAGCTATAACAGGTACAATTCCAAATATTTTAGCTGTATTTGCCGTCATAATTGCAATTTTAGCTAAATCATGTGCAGATGGATTTATATTTATGGCCGTATCAGACAAGAACATTGGACCCCGACTGGTCAACATCATATTAGTTGTTGCTACAAGCGAAACTCCAGGTGCTTTTTCGATAAGTTGCAACATTGGCTTAACAACAGATGGATAACTTCTAGAATATCCAGTAACCAAGGCATCCGCTTCACCTTCATTGACCATCATAGCAGCAAAATAATTTCTTTCGCGCATTAAACTTCGAGCATCGTATAAAGATATTCCAGCTCTGTGTCTAGACTCCCAATATACTTTTGCGAATTTATCTCTTCTTGATTCTTCATCAATAACTTTAGGGTCAATAATTTCAACCTCAGCATCAAACCCTAGTTCTTTTTTTAATTCTAAGATAATTTTCTTATTTCCTAATAAAATTGGAAAACCAATACCTTCCTCGAATACAATCTGGGCAGCTTTAAGCACATCAAGTTGTTCTGCTTCGGCAAAAACAATTTTTTTAGGATTCATTTTGGCTCTATTGGTAATTAACCGTACCATTTTATTGTCAGTTCCCAATCGATCCAAAAGTTCTTCTTCATATTTATTCCAATCGAGAATTGGATTTAATGCCACCCCTGAATCCATTGCTGCTTTTGCAACAGCAGGTGCAACAACAGTTATTAATCTAGGATCGAAAGGTGATGGAATAATATAATTTCGCCCAAAAGTAATTTTGGTAGCTCCGTAAGCAATATTTACTTGCTCTGGAACACTTTCTTTTGCCAAAGAAGCTAAAGCCCTAGCGGCAGCCATTTTCATAGCTTCGTTAATTTTTGAAGCGCGAACATCCATTGCACCACGAAAAATATAAGGAAAACCAAGTACATTATTTACTTGGTTAGGATGGTCAGAACGGCCCGTTGCCATAATAATATCTTTACGAGTGGCAATGGCAAGATTATAGTTAATTTCTGGATTTGGATTTGCCATTGCAAAAACGATTGGGTTTTTAGCCATTCCCAATAACATTTTTGGAGTCATAATATCACCTGAGGACAAGCCCAAGAAAATATCGGCATCCACCAAGGCTTCTTCGAGACTCATTGGCTTTTTGTCTGTAGCGTATATTTTTTGTAAGTCAGATAAAGACGGATTGTCTTTTGTCAAAACACCCTTGCTGTTGAACATTAAAATGTTTTCTACTTTTAGACCCAATAAAACATACATATTAGCACAGGCGAGAGCCGCAGAACCTGCTCCTGAAACTACCATTTTCAAATCTTCAACTTTCTTGTCAGCTAATTCCAATGCGTTTATCAATGCCGCCGATGATATTATGGCAGTACCGTGTTGATCATCATGCATCACCGGAATATTCAACTCTTCGACTAATCTGCGTTCTATTTCAAAAGATTCTGGAGCTTTAATATCTTCCAGATTAATACCTCCAAAAGTTGGCGCAATGTTTTTTACTGTTTGTATAAATTCTTCGATGTCTTTTGTGCCAATTTCAATATCAAACACATCAATACCTGCAAATATTTTAAACAGTAGTCCTTTGCCCTCCATTACTGGTTTTGAAGCTTCCGGTCCAATATCACCCAGTCCTAAAACCGCAGTTCCGTTTGAAATAACGGCAACAAGATTTCCTTTTGCCGTGTATTTGTAAACATTGTCTACATCTTTGGCAATTTCTAAACATGGTTCGGCAACACCTGGCGAATAAGCCAAAGATAAATCTCTTTGGGTTGCATGTTTCTTGGTTGGAACTACTTGAATTTTTCCTGGAGTAGGTTTTGCGTGATACAATAACGCCTCTCTCCTTTTGCTGTCTTTGTCCATTATTTTAAATATTATAGGGTCTTACAAAGATATAAGACTTGGTTTAAAAAAGAATGTATTTCAGTGTTGATTTACCAAAAAAATTTGTCTTAATAGATATATCAAAAAAAAGCTGCAGTAATTGCAGCTTTTTGTATAAATTAATTATAATTTTATTGGGAAATATAAGAATCCAGGTGTTTTATTGTTTCTTTTTGCAAATCTATTATAGATTTTACAACATCTCCAATAGAAATAATACCAATAATAGCGTCATTTTCTAATACTGGTAAATGCCTGATTTTTTTGGTATACATTAGTTCCATACAATATTCCAAGTTGTCATTTGGTTTTACTGTTATAACATTGTGGGCCATAATTTCATGTACCAATGTTTTTTTCGAAGATTTTGCTTTCAAAGCAATTTTCCGAGCGTAATCTCTTTCAGATAAAATTCCTTTCAAAAGATTGTCTTCAACTACTAAAATAGCTCCAATATTTTTTTCGCTCATACTTACCAAAGCTTCGTATACTGTAATGGAAGGCAGTACTGAATAGACTTCTCTTCCTTTTTCGCTCAAAATTTGATTTACTGTCATAAAAGTTAAATTTTAGTGGATTATAAATGTAAAAAAAATATTCAATAAAGCTTAATTTTTTTTTTAAAATTAATAATATAAAATCTTTCTAAAGACTATATGATTAATTTAATTTTTAAAAACTTCTCTTAAATTAAAGGACAATTTTTAAAATTATCTTATTTTAAGAAATCAATGTTTCGTTTCAATCCTTCAAATTTGGCTCTTTTCAGTGGAGAATTATTAAACACCGACTTAAAAGTTTCTTCAGTAAGTTCTGTCCAATCTTTTTTAGACATTGACAACATATCTGGATTAGAATTGAAGAGAGGTTCACTGTGGGATTTTGAAAACCGGTTCCAAGGACAAACGTCTTGGCAAATATCACATCCAAAAGCCCAATCATCGAACTTGCCTTTCATTTCTGGTGGCATACTTTCCTTGAGTTCAATAGTGAAATAAGAAATACATTTACTACCATCAACGACATAAGGAGCAACAATAGCTTCCGTTGGACAAGCATCAATACAAGCAGTGCAAGAACCACAATGATCCGTTGTTGCGTGGTCGTATTCCAAATCTAAGTCAATAATAAGTTCCGCTATAAAATAAAAAGACCCTACTTTCTGAGTCAATAAATTGCTGTTTTTGCCTATCCATCCCAAACCACTTTTGGCTGCCCAAGCTTTGTCTAAAACTGGGGCTGAATCTACAAAAGCTCGTCCTGAAACTTCACCAATATTCGATTGAATGGAAAAAAGCAATTCTTTGAGTTTTTCCTTAATGACAAAATGGTAATCTTGTCCGTAAGCATATTTTGAAATTTTGTAGGATTCAAGATCCTGGGATTCAGAAGGATAATAATTCAATAAAAGTGAAACGACACTTTTGGCATCATCGACCAATAAAGTTGGGTTTAATCGTTTATCAAAATTGTTCTCCATATAGGACATTTGACCGTTCATTTGCTTTTTTAGCCAATGCTCCAATCGTGGCGCTTCTTCTTTGAGGAATCCCGCTTTGGATATGCCACAAGACAAAAACCCGAGGCGTTTTGCTTCGGATTTTATTAAATTTGAATATTTTTCTTTATTATTTATCAACTGAAACTTTAAAAAAGACCTCCTTGAATGTTCGTTCTTACTTTCCCAAGATGTTTGTATGCTTTCTCGGTAACTTCTCTTCCTCTAGGAGTTCGCATAATGAAACCTTCCTGAATTAAAAAAGGCTCATAAACTTCTTCAATTGTTTCGCTACTTTCAGACACGGCTGTCGCCAAAGTAGACAAGCCAACCGGACCTCCTTTGAATTTATCAATAATCGTGTTTAGTATTTTATTGTCCATTTCGTCTAATCCGTGGGCATCAACATTTAATGCTTTTAATGCGTAACGAGCAATTTCGATGTTGATGGTTCCATTCCCTTTGATTTGTGCAAAATCACGAACGCGTCGCAACAAAGCATTGGCGATTCGGGGCGTTCCTCTACTTCGACCCGCAATTTCGATTGCGGCTTCCATAGAAATGGGCATTTTGAGAATGGTGGCACTTCGCTCGACAATGGTTGTCAAAAGCTCAGTAGTATAATATTGTAATCGAGAGGAAATTCCGAAACGAGCTCTCATTGGAGCTGTCAACAAACCTGAACGTGTTGTTGCGCCTATTAATGTAAACGGATTTAGATTGATTTGAACTGTTCTAGCGTTAGGTCCAGATTCAATCATAATATCAATCTTGAAATCTTCCATTGCTGAATACAAATACTCTTCGACGATGGGACTCAATCTGTGAATTTCATCAATAAACAAAACATCTCTTTCTTCTAGATTCGTGAGCAAACCTGCTAAATCTCCGGGTTTATCCAGAACGGGACCAGAAGTGATTTTTATACCCACTTGAAGTTCATTTGCCAAGATATTTGCCAAAGTAGTTTTTCCTAATCCCGGAGGTCCGTGAAAAAGGGTGTGATCAAGCGCTTCATTTCGTTGATTAGCTGCTTGAACAAATACTTTCAAGTTTTCTAAAATTTGTTCTTGACCAGCAAAATCATCAAAAGATAATGGTCTCAATTTTTTTTCAAGATCGAGTTCTTCAGGATTATAGCTTTCGTTTGTTGGATCTAAATTTTCATTCATTTTACAAATATAGCAAAGTTATAAGCAAATAAAAATGCCTTTCAATTCCGAAGGTTCGGCAGAAAGGCATTTTATTTCTAAATTAAAAAAGGATTAGTGATGTAAAACTTCTTCTCCTTCTTTCATTGGAACATTTTGAGGGATAAAATCTTCTTCGTGTCCAGGTTTGCTGTAATCATAAGGCCAACGGTGAACCTCCGGAAGTTCTCCAGGCCAGTTACCATGAATATGTTCAATCGGAGCAGTCCATTCTAAAGTGGTTGAATTCCATGGATTTTGAACTGTTCGCTTACCATAGAAAATACTACTGAAGAAATTGTACAAAAATACTAATTGAAATGCACCCCCTACAAGTGCAAAAACTGTAATTAAAACGTTTACGTTTTGTAAATCATCAAATAATGGAAAATTCGTATTTGTATAATAACGTCTCGGTAATCCTGCTAACCCAATAAAGTGCATTGGAAAGAATACACCATATGCGCAAATGGCAGTTACCCAAAAGTGAACATATCCTAGATTTTTATTCAACATTCTTCCGAACATTTTTGGAAACCAATGGTAGATACCTGCGAACATTCCGTAAAGTGCAGAGATTCCCATTACCAAGTGAAAGTGAGCTACCACAAAATAAGTGTCATGAACGTTGATATCCAAAGTACTGTCTCCGAGAATAATTCCTGTTAAACCACCTGTTATAAATGTAGAAACCAATCCGATTGAGAACAACATTGCAGGATTTAATTGCAAGTTTCCTTTCCAAAGAGTCGTGATATAGTTAAATGCTTTTACAGCAGAAGGTATAGCAATTAGTAAAGTTGTAAAAGTAAACACAGAACCAAGGAATGGATTCATCCCCGAAATAAACATATGATGTCCCCAAACAATCGTTGATAAAAAAGCAATAGCCAAAATAGACATAATCATTGCTCTGTAACCAAAAATAGGTTTACGAGAATTAGTTGCAAGAACCTCAGAGGTTATCCCTAAAGCAGGAAGAAGAATGATATAAACTTCTGGATGTCCAAGAAACCAAAACAAGTGTTCAAATAAAACAGGGGAACCACCTTGATGATGTAAAACCTCTCCAGCAATATAAATATCTGAAAGGAAAAATGATGTACCGAAACTTCTATCAAAAATCAACAACAAAGCTGCTGACAATAATACTGGAAATGATATAACTCCAATTATAGCAGTAACAAAGAAAGCCCAAATAGTAAGTGGCATTCTGGTTAAAGACATCCCTTTAGTTCTTAAATTAATAACCGTAACTATATAATTTAAAGACCCCATCAAAGAAGCTGCAATAAATACAGCCATTGATACTAACCAAAGTGTCATTCCAGCACCAGAACCCGGAATTGCTTGTGGTAAAGCACTCAATGGAGGATAAATTGTCCAACCTGCAGATGCAGGACCTGATTCAACAAAAAGGGAACTTACCATTAATACGCTCGAAAGAAAAAATAACCAATAGGATACCATATTTAAAAACCCGGAAGCCATATCTCTTGCTCCTAGCTGAAGTGGAATCAATAAATTACTAAAAGTACCACTCAATGCTGCTGTCAATACAAAGAATACCATTATAGTTCCGTGTATGGTTACTAAAGCTAAATAGCGGTCATTAAGCAATACCCCGTTAGGCGCATAGCTTTCTCCTAAAAATAAACTGAATACTTTGAATGACTGTTCGGGCCAAGCAAGTTGTAACCTAAAAAGCAAAGAAATAGCAACACCGATAACTCCCATAATAATACCTGTTAACAAGTATTGTTTTGCAATCATTTTATGATCTATACTAAAAATATATTTAGTAATAAAAGTATCTTTATGGTGGTGTTCGTGTTCGTGATCCTGTGCGTGATCGTGACCTTCTGCTGACATATATATATCCTTTAAATTTTTTTAAATAATTATTTCATTGTTATTTTAGTAACCATTGAAGTATCCGCTATAGCAATAGTGGAATCAGTTGTTACCCCACCTTCAACTTTTGCAGGAGTTTCTTTTGAGATTTTTACTTCTTGTACCAAAGTTTTCTTATCGCTCAACCATTTTTTATAATCCTCAGGAGTGTCGACTACAATTTTAATTTGCATATTGTAATGAGAAGCACCGCAAATTTTGTTACATAGTAATAAAAAATCAAAAGTATAAGGGTCCAGCGCCGTTTCTCCATTAGCAACAAGTTCTATACTTTTCTTTGCTCTAATTGCATTAATATTAGCCACTTTTTTTATCATATACGGCAATTCTCTATATTCGTCGGTTGTATATGTTGGCTCAAAAGCAAATTCTGTAACCATCCCAGGAACACAATTCATTTGTGCTCTGAAATAAGGAAAATAAGCAGAATGCAAAACATCTTGGGAACGAAATTTAAAATGTACTTTTTTACCTTTTGGAATATGCAATTCCTTGATTACAATATCATCCTGTGCATTTGGATCTGAAAGATCTACCCCTAGAGTGTTTACACCTTCAATAAGCCTAACATTTGCCTTAACAAGAACATTATCTGGTCCAGAATACCTTGCAGTCCAATTGAATTGTTGTGCATATAATTCAACTACAATTGTATCTTCATCGTCATCAATAAACATAATATTTGTCCATGCATATAATCCGTAAAGAATTAAAACTGTCAAAACTAATGCTGGAATTCCACTCCAAATAAGTTCTAATTTTGTACTATCCGAGAAATACAATGCTTTTTGATCTTTTTTCCCTCTATATTTAAATGCAAAATAATGAAGTAATACTTGTGTAATTGCCTGTACAAAGAAAATAACTATCCAGGTTAAATTCATTAAACTATCTATTGAATCTCCGTGTTCTGATGCAGAAGTGTGAAGTACTAAAGGCCCCCATTTAAACAATCCATATATTGTAAAAATATAAATGAACGCCAAGAAGCCAAACATCAAATAACCTTGAACGTTATTATCTCCATCATTAGCCACCTGAGAATCATCTTTCGTTGCTCCTACTTGTGTCAAATCGAATATCTTAGTTAGCTGCCATAAAGCAATACCTAACAGCGCTAAAATTATAATTACCAACAAACTTGTCATCTAATTTTTTTTAAATATTAATAATGAAAATGTTTACTTTCTTCAATAAACGGGTTTCTTTTTGGCAACAATGGAACTTTTGTCAATGCAGTGAAAACTACATATATAAATAATCCAAGGAAAAAAAGAACAGATGCAATTTCTGAAACTCCAATAAACCATTGATCTCCAACCGTTCCAGGCATAATCATATTGAAAAAATCAATATAGTGTCCAAATAAAATAACTACACCAGCCATAATTAATATCCAGCTAATTCTTTTGAAATCAGTGTTTATTAATATTAATACCGGGAACAAGAAATTCATGACTACAGCCCCAAAGAAAGGCAGATTATACAATTCTATTCTAGTTACAAAATAAGTAACTTCCTCAGGAATATTGGCATACCAAATCAACATAAATTGAGAGAACCATAAGTAGGTCCAAAACACGCTAAATCCGAACATAAATTTAGCTAAATCGTGAATATGGCTTGTATTTACATATTCTAAATATCCTTTTGATTTTAAATACAATGAGATTAAGCAAATTGTTGTAATTCCACTTACAAAGAAACTAGCGAATACATACCATCCAAACAAAGTACTAAACCAGTGTGGGTCAACTGACATAATCCAATCCCAAGACATAATAGATTCAGTTACAATAAAGAATACCAAAAATGCTGCCGACATTTTGAAGTTTTTTTTGTAAAAACTATCGTCTTTTGCTTCATCTTGTGCCAAACAATTTTTTCTGGAATAATACCGGTATAGATTCCATCCTATCAAGAAAATAGCTGCTCTAATAATCCAAAAAGGAAAATTTAAATATCCCGACTTTGCCGAAATAAGTTTATCATGAGCGACAACTTCAGGGTCTAACCAAACAAACAAATGATTAAAATGCAGTCCACAGAGAATTAATATTACAAAGAAGATAACAGAACCAACAGGCAAATAAGCCGTAATTCCTTGCATCACCCTAAACAACACTGGAGACCATCCTGCTTGAGCTACTTGTTGAATGGCGTAGAATGCCAAAACACCAAGAGCAATTAACATAAAGAAAATACAAGCAACATATAATGCAGCCCATGGTTTGTTTTGTAATTGATGTAGTACGTGCTCTAAATGTTCTTTGTGTTCCGTTTCAGCACTAACTTTATCTTCTCCAGCTACAGTGTGAGCTTCGGTTGAAGCGTGAGCTGGTTCAGTAACGGTAGTTTGTATTGTATCGTGCGCTTCTGTTGCAGTATCAACTACTTTGCTTGCTACTAAGGCTTCAGTAGCTTCGTGTGCAACTTCTGTTGCTGTGTTACTTGCTGTAGTTGTTGCATGTGCTTCGGCAGGAGCACCGTGAGAACTTCCGTGAGAATCAGCAGCTAGAATTGCCTCAACTGCTTTAATATCTTTGGGTGCAGATAAAAAACCATATCCTATTCCTAAAAGACCTACAGCCATTAAGATGAGAGAAAATGTTTTTAATTTACTTGAAAATGTATACATATCTATTACGATGAGTTTGTTTTACAATTATAATTTGCTTTTTAGTTCCATCACATACGCTGCAACCATCCAACGCTCTTTTTTGCTCAATTGATTAGCGTGTGAACCCATTAAATTAAGACCGTATGTCCCAACATGGAAAATGCTTCCTTCATTGATTATTCTGTCTTTATAACTAGGAACCCCTAAAAATTTTCCTTGAATTACTAGTTTGCCTTGACCATTACCTGCATTTCCGTGACAAATGGCACAATAAATTTCATAAAGCGCTTTCGCTTTTTCCATATCTTTTACAGACAATGGACCAAGTGGTGATTTAATATTTGCAGCTTTCACGGCAATTAAAGCTTCTGGAGTATCAGGATATTCGTAAGTTTCAAATCCTCGGTTTATAGTTCCATCAACAGGAAGCTGTCCTTCTTTACCCCCTTTGAAAACATCAGCTTGAGAGTAAGTTCCATAACTTACCGGCTCATACATATTTGGCATATATTGATAATTTGGTTTTAAATCATCTTTACAAGACGAAACCAAAATAGTTATACCTACTAAAAGTGTTATTTTATATACGCTTTTCATATCCACTATTAATGCTTATCTATTACTTTAACTTCTACTGCTCCTGTTTTTTCGAAAAAAGAAACCAGTTCTTTTTCGTTGTTATTTACTGCAACTTCCATCAAGAAATGGTCATCTGTAGTACGAACGTCAGGATTTTCTGCTTCTTTAAAAGGCCATAATCTACTTCTCATATAAAAAGTAATAACCATTAAGTGAGCTGCAAAAAATACCGTTTCCTCAAACATAATTGGTACAAAAGCAGGCATATTTTCAATGTAACTAAAACTTGGTTTACCACCTATATCTTGTGGCCAATCTGTAATCATAATATAATTCATCATCCAAGTCCCAAAAGACAATCCGCACAAACCATAAATAAATGCACAAATTGCTAATCTAGTTGGTGCGAGTCCCATTGCTTTATCCAATCCGTGAACCGGAAATGGTGTAAAAACTTCTTCAATATGATGGTGGGCTGCACGCGTTTTCTTAACGGCATCCATCAAAATATCATCGTCATTATAAATGGCGTGTATTACTTTATTACTCATGGTGTGAATCTTTATTTGCTGCTCTTGCTTTTATAAAATTATCTCCAGTTCCTTTCAAAATTGTTTTTACTTCAGCCTGTGCAATTACAGGGAATGTTCTAGCATACAACAAGAACAACACAAAGAAGAACCCTATTGTTCCAATGAAAATTCCAATATCTACAAATGTTGGAGAAAACATAGTCCATGATGAAGGAAGGTAATCTCTATGCAACGAAGTTACGATAATTACAAATCTTTCGAACCACATTCCAATATTTACAACAATCGAAATTATGAAAGAGAACATTATACTTGTTCTTAATTTTTTAAACCACATAAACTGTGGAGAAAATACGTTACACGTCATCATTGACCAATAAGCCCACCAGTAAGGACCAGTTGCTCTATTCAAGAATGCATATTGTTCATATTCCACTCCAGAATACCAAGCAACAAAAAGTTCAGTGATATAAGCAACACCAACAATAGAACCCGTAATCATAATTACAATGTTCATCAATTCGATATGTTGAATGGTAATGTAAGCTTCAAGATTAGATACTTTTCTCATAATAATAAGCAAGGTGTTTACCATTGCAAATCCTGAAAAAACCGCTCCAGCAACAAAGTACGGAGGGAAAATTGTGGTATGCCATCCTGGTATTACTGATGTAGCGAAGTCCATAGATACAATCGTGTGTACAGAAAGCACAAGAGGTGTTGCTAAACCTGCAAGAACTAAGGAAACTTCCTCAAAACGTTGCCAGTCTTTTGCTCTTCCGCTCCAACCAAAACTCAATATAGAATACACTCTTTTATTGAAAGGCGTAACTGCTCTATCTCTAATCATTGCAAAATCTGGCAATAAACCTGTCCACCAGAAAACTAATGATACTGAAAGATAAGTAGAGATTGCAAATACATCCCAAAGTAAAGGAGAATTAAAGTTTACCCAAAGAGAACCAAATTGATTCGGAATTGGTAATACCCAATAGGCTAACCATGGACGTCCCATGTGAATAATTGGAAACAAACCCGCTTGAATAACGGAGAAAATTGTCATCGCTTCCGCAGAACGGTTAATGGCCATTCTCCAACGTTGACGGAACAATAAAAGTACTGCTGAAATCAAGGTTCCTGCATGACCAATACCAACCCACCAAACGAAGTTAGTAATATCCCAAGCCCAACCAACAGTTTTATTTAAACCCCAAGTTCCAATACCTGTTGA
>CALPPA020000022.1 GCA_943325355.2 Klebsiella pneumoniae
GTATTCTGACAATCCTTTTATAATAGGAATGGCTGTTTTAGGTTCTTTCCTGTCTATAAGCACGGATCCTCCGTGTCTTAAATTATACGAAACGCTTGGAATTCCTTTTCCTAATTCAATTTTGCTGACAAATTTTGGATGAAATTTTCGCAAAAACCAAATCATTCCAATAATATCATACATTCCTTGATGATTAGCAACAAAAATAATGGGAACTCCCGTTGGAATGTTTTCTCGTCCTTCGATTTTGAAAGTATTAAACAAAACGTGTCCTATTCTTAGCAAGAAAAAATTCAGGTAATCTACACTTTTTTTATGCGCTTGATACCCAAAAACGTTGAAACAAATCCACTGAATAGGGTGAAAAATGATTAATGTTATTAAGAATAATAAAATTGCAATAATGGATATGGGATAGGATATAATTTTTTGCATTATATTATTTTTTGGTAAAAATAGGAAATATTTTTGGGTTTGAACCATTTACAAAAACACCTAATTGTTAACATCATTCCTACTGGTATTGCAAAAAACTGATTAACTGCAAACAAAAATTATAACACTAAATATTATAATTTAATCCCATCAACAATAGTTTTTTCTGTCTTTTCCATCAACTCTTCAAAGGTATAATCGCTGACTTTAAAAGGTTTGTGAACTGTAAAAAACAGATGATGCCCTAAACTTAAAGCAAAGTAACCATATTGATACACTTTCCAAGAATTGTTTATAGTTATTGGAACCACATAGGCTGAGGGTGCATATTTACACAAAATTTTTAAACCACTTTGAGCAAATTCTAAAGGCTCTCCTGTTTTACTTCTTGTCCCCTCTGGAAAAATAACTGCAGAGAATTTTTCTTTTTCAATATATTCTGCCAGAGATTTTATTTTTGGAATGGCTTGTTTTGGGTTACTTCGATCAATAAGTACATATTTTCCGTTGCGCAGAAAATAAGAAATACTCGGTAGGCCTTTTCCAAGTTCTTTTTTGGTAACAAAAAGACAATTAAATTTTCGCAAATACCATATAATTCCAGCAGTATCCAACAAACTTTGATGGTTAGACACAAATATAATAGGAACATTTTTGGGGATTAACTCTCTATTTTCGAAAGTAAATCTAGTCCCTAAAATATGATTGCATTTTAAACTAAAATAAGCGACATAATCAAAGGAAACCTTTAATCCTTCGTCTCCGAAAACTTTAAAAGCGACCCACTGAATGGGCTGAATCGTGCACAAAACCACTAAATAAACAAAGTAATAAACTAGTGTTAATGGTAATAATAAAATTTTCTTCATCCTTTTTTAAATTACAAACAAAAGTAATAAATATTTTTAGAGCCCGATTTTAATCGGGAACAATTATGCGGTTTAGTGTTTAATTGTACCTTTGCTTTCAAAAATCGCCGAATTATATATAAATGAATTTCACTTATCCAAAAAATGAAAAGCTTAAAAGTAAAATCACGATAGATTTGCTTTTTTCTAAAGGCAAGTCCGTGTCCAAATATCCTTTGCGACTGGTTTATGTGGAAAGTGATTATGGAATTCCCGAAGCTTCAGAACAAAAACTAAAAATGGGTGTTTCTGTTTCTAAAAAATATTTCAAACACGCAGCAGACAGGAATTATTTCAAACGTGTGCTGCGCGAAACCTATCGATTGAACAAACATTTGCTGATTGATAGTCTAGAAAAACCTTATGCTTTTATGTTTTTTTATCAAACCAAGGACCGATTATCTTACGAAGAAATCAATACCAAAACTATTCAATTGTTTGAAAAATTTGCTCTTCAAATGAAAAATGAGGAATAACTTTTTTGTTTTTTACTCCTTGTTTATATTGCAGATTAATTCCTATTTTAGTACTCTAAAATTAAGCTAACGATAATTATGACTTCTCTTTTCAAAAAAAAATATATTCTTCCAGTTATAGCTTCGGCATTTTTATTCATTGGCGTTAGTTTCAGAGAAGATTTTTTTGAAGTTGCCAAGCAAATCGAAATATTCACAACGCTTTTCAAAGAGTTGAACAAAAACTATGTTGACGAAACAAATCCGGGGGATTTAATGGATAAATCCATCAAAGGAATGTTGGCTAGCCTCGATCCTTACACCGTGTATTTTAATGAGCAAGATGTCGTAAAATTTAAAATAAACAATACAGGCGAATACACCGGCATTGGCGCTATGATTACCCGAAAAAATGATAAATTAATCATTAAAGAACCTTACAAAAATTTTCCTGCTGACAAAGCCGGGCTTAAAGCCGGAGACGAGATTATTCAAATAGGAGACATTCTTTTATCTGAATTCAAGGACGATGCCGCACAACTTTTTAGAGGTGCTAAAAACACTAAAATCGAGGTCAAATACATTCGACAAGGCAAAACAAACACGACGCAAATCGTTCTTGATGAAGTCGCTATAAAATCAGTACCGTTTTTTGGAAAAATAGACGACAAAACGGGTTATATTGTTTTAGCGCATTTCAACCAAAAAGCTTCGCTGGAAACCAAGGAAGCCTTAGAACAATTAAAAAAAGAGGGAGCTGTTAGAATTATTTTGGATTTAAGAGGAAATCCCGGCGGACTTTTGAACGAAGCGGTGAATATTTGCAATTTATTTGTTCCAAAAAACGAAATAATCGTTACCACAAAATCTAAAATTGAGAAACACAACAATACTTATAAAACCTCGAAAGAACCTGTAGATACTGAAATTCCATTAGTAATTCTGGTTAACGGAAAAAGCGCTTCGGCATCAGAAATTGTTTCGGGAGCGTTGCAAGATTTAGATCGTGCAGTAATAATAGGCAGCAGAAGTTTTGGAAAAGGATTGGTGCAAAGGCCAGTAGATTTGACTTATGGAACGCAATTAAAAGTCACCATTTCTCGTTATTACACCCCTTCGGGAAGATGCATTCAAGCATTGGATTATGCCCGAAAAGACAAAAACGGAATAGCCACTAAAACAGAAGCCAAGAATTATAACGCCTTTAAAACCCAAAAAGGAAGAACCGTTTATGATGGTGGAGGAATTCAACCCGACATTGAATTGGAGGAAACTAAAACAAGTCCAATTACGGAAGCTTTGCAAAAAAATGATGGGATTTTTAATTATGTTACCAACTATTATTACAAAAACCCAAATTTAGGAAGTCAAATTCCAATATTTTCTGATGCTGATTTCCAAGATTTCAAACAATTTTTAAAAACTGAAAAATACACTTTAGACACTGAAACCGAACTGGCCTTGAAAAACACTTTGGCTGTAGCCAAAAAGGAAAAAATTGACGAAAGTATTAAATTGGAATACCAACAATTATTGACTGCGCTTCAAAAAAGCGAAAACAACTTATTAGATAAAAACCAAAAAGAAATCAAGAATTTAATCCTTGACGAAATCATTACACGCTATCAATATCAAGAGGGATTGTATCAATATTACCTTAAAAATAATTCCGAAATCAAGAAAGCGGTAAGTGTACTCAACAATAGTTCTGAATATAAAACTATATTAAAAATGTGATGAAAAAAGGTCTGCTGATTCTACTGCATTTAACTATGGGCTGTCTATCAGCCCAAGAAAACCCTTTTCAATCCGTATATTTTGAATTTGATAAATTCGCATTAAATAAAACACAAATAAATTCAATAATTGGTATTGTAAACTCAGCTGATTTCTCGCAATATGATGCCATTCAACTCTATGGTTATTGTGATGACAGAGGAAGTGAGGATTATAACGATAAATTATCAAACAAAAGGGTGGCTACTGTTCAGAAAATTTTACTTTCTAATGGAGTTCCTTTACATAAAATTTTCATTTGCGAAGGTCGTGGAAGAGTGATTTTGGACAAAGACACTGTGAAAAATTTGGAAAAAACGCGTTATAAAAATAGGCGCGTCGATTTGGTTTTTATCAAAAACACGGTGTATAATTCCTTTCCTGAAAATCCAAAAGTGGGTGATCTCATTATTTTAAACACGATTACTTTTGAGATGGGTTCGAGTATTCTTGCTGCAAAAGCAAAAAGAGAATTGGATATAATTGTACTTAAATTAAAAAAACTTAAGACGCTACGTTTTGAAATTAAAGGTCACGTTTGTTGCACTTCTAGTAAATATACTGATGCCATTGACAATGAAACCCAAAAAAGTGACCTTTCTGTAAATAGAGCCAAAAACGTATTTAACTATTTCAGATCTAAAGGAATAAGTCCCTATCGAATGTCTTATAAAGGCTATGGAAACCTGTTTCCGCTTGGCAAAGGAGATGACCTTGACCGAAGGGTAGAATTTGTTGTTACTAAACTGTAACTACTCTTTTATCATCTCAATATGCGGAATATCATCCTCCAGATACATCTCGCTGGTTTGAACAAATCCGTGGCTTTCGTAGAATTTTTTTAGATACAATTGTGCTCCAATGGTAATTTTGCTTTCGCCAAAATGAGATTTTATACCCGCGATTGACTCTCGCATTAAATCGTGACCCCATTTTCTGTCACGATAATTTGCATCGACAACCACTCTGCCAATTGAGGAATTATCAAAAGATATTCCCGCTTTGAAAAGTCGTGAATAGGCCACAATCTTGCCGTTGAATTCGCCAAAAAGATGTAATGCCAATTTATCTTTTCCGTCAGGATCAAGATAAACACAGTTTTGCTCGACAACAAAAATGGCACTTCTTAATCTCAGAATATCATAAAGTTCATTTACAGAAAGATTCTCGAATGTCTTTATTTTCCATTGTATTCCCATCTAACTAATTTTATTTTAAAACAATAATTGATTTTATAATTGACTCTAATTCGTGCATTAAATCCCGCTCTTCCTTTGAAGGAGAATAGCAAAATCCTTCTAATACTAAGATTCTATCGCGTTGCTCATCAACAATAGCATAATTGATGAAAGGTCCTGACATAAAATCGTTGTTTAAACTCCAAGTTCCTTTAGTTTCATAGGTTTCTTTACCGTTTAATTTTACCTTAAAAAGATAAGGAGCATAGCCATCGTCCGTAATCATCTGGTTGTCAAGTTCTGTTCCGCGAATATACAAATGGCCTATAGAATCTCGCATTTTGACAATGTTTGCAATACTGTTTGGAGCTTTTTTAATGGAGCTTTTTGGAACCTGATAAATCAAAAGACTCGTATTGCCACTGACAATTTCCTTTTTCAACCAAATAAAATTCGTGTCTTGAAGTACATACAAATATCCAGATGGGACTTTTAAAGAAATATGAAATTTGTTTGCAATTGCTTGAGGATTTAGTAGCGACTGACTGTTAATCCTTTGGCTTTCGGCAATTTCAGTTTCTTTAATGATATGGATTATTTTGGAAGCGTTTTTTTCTATAATTTCTATTATCTCCGCACTTGTTTTACCAGAAATATGAAACACTTTTTGGGGTGATGCGTATTGGTCTTTCCTTATGACAAATTGATTCTTGTCTTCTTTTTTTACAACAATAATCGTCCTACTGTCAGTCATAAATCCTTCCATCAATTTAACAGGATATTGGTTTATGGTAAAAAGAGGTTCTTCTTTGGGTAAGCCAATTACTGGTGAAGCAAACTTGTTTCGAATGGTGTTGCCAATCTCCCCATTCCACAATTGATCGTCAATAATTACCGAAATAGTATTGATTTTTCCTGTCGCTTTTCGGGGTAAATTATCGTTTTTCTTCGTACACGAAATAAAGAGAAAAAGAATAAGTAGTAATAGAAAATGGGCTTTATTCATTAAAATTCAAATTTAAAATAAAACCCAAATTTATAGAAGATTATTGTATTATCCGTTTATTTTTAGCTTCATTCCTGGTTTAAGGTCTTCAGCACGAATATCATTCCATTTTTTAATGTCTGAAATGGTTACGCCAGGATATTTTTTGGCAATACTGTATAATGAATCGCCTTTTTTTACATAATAATTGATGCCTTTGTTTTTTGAAACAGATGCTAAATTTTCTTTTTTCTTGAATGTTTCTGGAGTTTCTGCTTTTACAATTTCCACTTCGCTTTTGGCAACAATTAAACTATTTCCTGCAGCAATCGTATTGCCTTGCAAATTGTTCCATTGTTTCAAATCGTCTACAGAACTTCCGAATTTCTTGGCAATATTTCCAAGATTATCTCCTTTTTTAACAATGTATTCTACGTTTTCTGTCTTGATAGCTGAAGCTATTTCTACATTGGAATTCTCTACTTTGTCTACAACCTGCAATGACATTCCTAATTGGATTGAAGCATTAGAAAGATGATTCCATTCTTTTATTTCGGCAACTGTAACATTATGGTTTTTAGCAATATTACTCAGATTATCCCCTTTTTGAACAACATAATAAGAAGCCACATCTGAAGATAAAGTGTCGGTTTTAATTAATTTTTTGGCTTTTTCTTCTTTACTGATTATAACTTCTGAAACCGCTATTTGTTGCTTATCCGATGTGTTTTTTATAAAAAGGCTATCGGTTTTTTGTTGTTTTTTAACCGTTTGAACAACGCTTACGTTGGTAATAATTTTCAAGCTTTTGCCTCGAGCAACGGTATTGCTTTTTAATTTATTCCACTTTTTAATATCTGCAATGGTAACGCTATATTTATCTGCAATTTCACCCAAATTATCTCCACGTTTTACAGTATAATATTTGGTTTTGGGAAGGGTAATTCGTTGCTGTGTATAATTCAAAGTGTCGGTTGCGACAATTGCTTTTGTGATTTGAAAAGGTCTTTCACGTTTGTCCATTTCTCGTTGAGTGTACGCATAAATCTTATCTTCGTTTGAGACAAAAACAGCAATTTTCTCCTGTGGCAATCTTAAATAGTGGCTTTGATCTTGATAATACGGAACCACATTCAGTTTATAAGAAGGATTCAATAATTGTAATTGCGCTACTGGAACATCTAACAAATCAGAAATTTGCTTGAAAGACATTTGCTTCTTAATCATTATGGTATCCGTAGCAAATTGTTTTACCAATGCTCTTTCTGGTTTAATTCCGTGTTCGTTATGATATTCATATATGTACATTGTTGCTAAGAAAGCTGGAACGTATCCTTGAGTTTCTTTTGGTAAATTTTTTCTAATATTCCAATAATTTTGTTGTCCACCAGAACGACGAATAGCTTTAGTAACGTTTCCTGGTCCTGAATTATAGGATGCCAATACCAAATCCCAGTCGCCAAAAATAGCATACATATTAGTCATATATTGTGCCGCTGCGTCACTGGATTTTAATGGATCGCTTCGTTCGTCAACATAGGAATCAATCTTTAAATTGTATTGTTTACCGGTTTGATACATAAATTGCCAAAGTCCGGTTGCTCCCATTCTCGAAACTGCTTTTGGGTTTAAAGCTGATTCTACAACAGCCAAATATTTTATCTCCAGCGGTACATTTTGCTTGGCTAAAGCCTCTTCAAACATTGGAAAATAATATTCTGAAATGGCCATTAACCTTCCAAACGATTTCTTTCTGTTCTTTAAAAATGACTTGATAATATTTTCCAGACCTGGATTATATTCAATGTTGAAAGGTGATTTTGCGTCCATTGCCGCTAGTCTTTCCTTTAGTAATTCAGTGGGCAACTCAAAATCAACTTTTTCGTCAATGTTAATGTTTTTTATATCATCAGAAATATCATTGTATATATCTAAATTGGCTAATTCCTTCAACCATAAACTGTCTACGCAAGAAGCCAAATCGTCTTTTACGAAAGTTTTTTTGATGGAATCTAAATAGAAATTTTTTATTTCAGTTTTTGCAAATCCTTTGTTTTCAACAACTTTTTGTGAAAACATAGAAATTGACAATAATAGAAAAAACGATAGGGCAGTGTTTTTTATATTCATATTTTTTTAATCAACTTACTATAATTCAAACGATTAAAAACAAATCGTTTTTGCAAACATAATACGTTATAACTAAAAATTTCAGTAAAAATTGTTAAAAATGCAATTTTTAGTCCAAAATAGCTGCAATTCCGGGTAAAATCCTACCCTCAAGCATTTCGAGCATAGCTCCTCCACCGGTAGAAACATAACTTACTTTGTCTTCAAAACCAAACTGTTTCACGGCTGCAACCGAGTCTCCACCACCAACAAGTGAAAATGCACCGTTTGCAGTAGCTTCAGCAATAAAGTTGCCTAATTCAATGGTTCCATTAGCAAAAGTTGGCATTTCGAAAACTCCCAAAGGACCGTTCCAAAGTATGGTTTTTGATTCTAATATTACTTTTTTGAAGTTCTCTAAAGATTTTGGCCCCGCATCTAAACCTTGCCATCCGTCTGGAATTTCTCTTACATCAACTATTTTAGTATTAGCGGTATTCGAAAAATCATCTGCTACAACAACATCAACAGGAATGTGTATTTGAACTCCTTTTTCTTTGGCTAATCTTAAAATTTCTAATGCTAATTCTTGTTTGTCATCTTCACAAATTGACTCTCCAACTTTTCCGCCCAAGGCCTTAACGAAAGTAAATGTCATTCCGCCGCCAATAATCATATGGTCCACTTTGTCTAGAATATTTTCTATAACCGTAATTTTAGAAGAAACTTTTGAACCTCCAAGAACTGCAGTTACCGGTTTTTGAGAATCTTTTAAAACTTTGTTCAAACTTTCAATTTCTTTTGCCAATAATAATCCAAAACATTTAGCTTCTGGAAAAAACTGTGCAATTATGGTTGTCGAAGCATGTGCTCTGTGAGCAGTTCCAAAAGCATCGTTGACATAAATATCACCAAAGGAGGCTAATTCTTTTGCAAAATCAACATCACCAGCTTCTTCTTCTTTGTAAAAACGTAGGTTCTCTAACATTAAAATTTGTCCTGCTTGCAAATTTGCAACTGCTTTTTCAGCTTCTGAACCAATACAATCAGGTGAAAAGTAAACTACTTGACCCAAAATTTCTGTAGCCTTTTTAATAATATGACCCAATGAATATTTTCTATCAACCCCTTTTGGTCTTCCCAAGTGAGACATTAAAATTACACTTCCACCATCGGCAAGAATTTTATCAATTGTAGGTTTTGCCGCTTCAATTCGAGTAGCATCAGTTACATTGAAATTTTCGTCTAATGGCACATTAAAATCTACACGGATTATGGCTTTTTTGTTTTTGAAATCGAAATCGTTTATAGTTTTCATTCGTTGTGTTTTTTAGTTTTTTTT
Source organism: Klebsiella pneumoniae (assembly GCA_943325355.2). Classification (GTDB taxonomy): domain Bacteria; phylum Bacteroidota; class Bacteroidia; order Flavobacteriales; family Flavobacteriaceae; genus Flavobacterium. The sequence continues at coordinate 9,189 of CALPPA020000022.1, forward strand.
GAAAAAAAAACAAATATAGAACTTTTAAAGAACTTAAAAATAAGAATAGTTTTAAAATTATAGTAATTTGATACCGAAAACGTTGTAATTTTAAAAAATTATTAAACATTTGAATTTTAATTTAAAAAAAGTACTTTTATTTTATCCAATAATTGAAATAAAAATTTTCGAAAAACATTAAAAAAAATCACTATGATTCATTCCTTTTTAAATGATTTAGACGCCTTTTATATTGTACTTTTTTTATTCTTTTCAATGCTTATCGCCATTTGGATTGGGTATAAATTTGGTTTAAAAAAAGTAAAAACAGAATCTAAAAACGCCGATGTTTCATCCTCTTTATTAGGCCTGTTAGCTTTGATTTTAGGGTTTACATTTGCAATGGCGGGCTCTCGTTATGAGAATAGAAAAAATAATTTAATTGATGAGGCAAATTGCATTGGAACAGCAATTTTGCGAGCAGATGTATATCCTGATAGTTTGAAAAATGAATTCAAAAAAGATTTTGACACTTATTTGAATTCCCGAAGAATCTATTTTCTTTTACAAGAAGAAGCTAAATTAAACGCCTCGTTAAAACAATCGGCAGAAGCTAGTAGCAAATTGTGGAGTCGTGCCACTTTTTTTGCAAAAGATAAAAATTACTTTATTCAGTCAACTATGATGTTGCCAGCTTTAAACGCGATGTTTGATAGCGCATTAAAATCAAATATGGTTTTGAATTCTAAAGTTCCAGAAACCATTGTCTATTTATCATTTATATTTTCAGTGATAATTTCGTTTTTTATTGGCTATAACTCCGGCTTAGAGAAAAAAATAAACCCAAAATTTATAATCGGTTTTTGTTTCTTAATCTGTGTAGTGATCTATATTACATTGGATTTAGATCGCCCAAGAAGAGGTTTGATCAAACTAGATGAAGAAATCTCTTTGATGCAGAAATTAAATCAACAATAATGCATTTTTAAAGGTCGCAAAACAATAAACGGTTGCGGTTTTGAGACTTTTTATTCTATATTTGCCCTATGCAGTTTTCAAAAATTTTAGGCCAGGAACACATTAAAAATCACTTGACACGAAGTGCCGATTTAGGTCGAATTCCACACGCACAATTGTTTGTTGGACCAGAAGGATGTGGCACTTTGCCAATGGCGATTGCTTATGCGCAATATATTTTATGTGGAAATCAAAACGGAGAAAATTCCGGTACCAATGAAGCCTGTAATATTAAATTCCAAAAGATTTCGCATCCCGATTTGCATTTTGTTTATCCAACGGTAAGCACCGAAGAAGTAAAAAAAAATCCAAAAAGCATTGATTTCATTGCGGATTGGAGACAATTTGTTGCTCAAAATCCTTATGGAGGTTTGTTCGACTGGTATTCTGTTTTGGGAGTTCAAAACAAACAAGGCGAAATTCGGGTTGATGATGCGCAAGAAGTTTTAAAGTCTTTGGCTTTAAAATCATACGAAGGTGGTTATAAAATTATGATTATTTGGATGGCCGATAAAATGAATATATCTGCTTCCAATAAATTACTGAAACTGCTCGAAGAACCGCCAAAAAAAACAGTTTTCATCCTCATTTCTGAAAATGAAGAAGACATTATACAGACGATTCGTTCTCGTTGCCAAGTTTTGCATTTTAATGGATTAAGTGAACATATTATTACTGAAGCTCTGGTTTCACGTGAACAAGTAGAATCAAAACTAGCCACAAAAATTGCGCATCAAGCACAGGGAAATTACAACAAAGCCTTGCGTTTATTAAATGATGACAGTGAAGAATTTCCTTTTGAACAATGGTTTGTGGTATGGGTTCGTGCGGCTTTCAAAGCCAAAGGAAACGCTGCCGTGATTGCTGATTTGATCCATTGGAGCGAACAAATTGCAGCTTTGGGAAGAGAAACTCAAAAGAAGTTTCTGCAATATTGTATCGATATTTTCCGTCAAGCTTTGATGCATAATTATGAAACGCAAAGTTTAGTTTATTTTGAACCAGCCGTCGAAAATTTCACGATTGCGAAATTTGCGCCTTTTGTAAACGGCAACAACATTCACGAAATATTCCAGGAATTGTCTGATGCAATTTACCACATTGAGCGCAACGGAAATGCTAAAATAATCCTGACTGATTTATCCATAAAACTTACTCGTTTAATACATAAAAAATAAAAATATGAACAACGCAGCCTCAATTTTACTTTTGGCTTTTTTAGCCATCACATTCATACAGTCCGGTTATGATAAATTATTTCATTGGAAAGACAACTTCGATTGGTTAAAAGGTCATTTTGCCAAAACCCAATTAAAAAATCTAGTGCGTTTAGCCTTACTAAACATTCTCGTTCTAGAATTAATTTCAGGGATTTTATGCGTGGTGGGCGGCATTGAATTGTTTGTAAGCAACGGAAGAACTTTTGGTTTGTATGGCGCTGTTTTTTCAAGTATTACTTTATTGATGTTACTTTTTGGACAACGATTGGCCAAAGATTATGACGGTGCCAGAACAATTGTTATCTACTTTATTCCGGCAGTTATGGCGGTATTATTATTGAGTTAAAAAAAAATTAGTGTTTTATGAACACAAAAACAACATAAAAATGAATTCAAAACATCCTTCTGATTCTTTAACAGTATTAACTGATTTGGTTTTACCAAGCGAAACAAATCCGTTGAACAATCTTTTTGGTGGCGAATTATTGGCTCGAATGGATCGTGCCGCAAGTATTGCCGCAGGAAGACATTCGCGAAGAATTGCCGTAACTGTTTCAGTGAATCACGTGGCATTCAATAAAGCCATACCATTGGGAAGTGTTGTTATTATTGAAGCAAAAGTATCCAGAGCCTTCAAAACTTCTATGGAAATTTACCTTGATGTTTGGATTGAAGAAAAAGAATCTGGAGAAAGAATCAAATCTAACGAAGCCATTTATACTTTTGTGGCGGTAGATGACACCGGAAAACCTGTTGAAGTGCCCCAAATCATTCCCGAAACTAAACTTGAAGAACACCGTTATAATGATGCCTTGAGAAGAAAAGAGTTAAGTTTGGTCTTGGCGGGAAAATTGAATCCTCACGATGCTACGGAATTGAAAGCGTTGTTTGTGTGAAATACGGTTTTGATTTTCCCAAAACATTCCCCTTGCTTCTTCCAAAAAAAGAAGTATTTTTACAAAAAGATAAGTACAAAAATAAATGAAACGCCCATTACAATTACCATTGACATATAGAGGTATTTATAGGCGTTCCATCTTCCAAAAAAAACAAATAGTATAAACATAGATGAAAGAAAAGATGAGTTCAGAGAAAGAAGCCAAATTAAAAGCACTACAACTTACGCTTGACAAACTAGATAAAACCTACGGAAAAGGTACGGTTATGAAAATGGGCGACAAAGCCGTCGAAGAAGTGGAAACTATTTCGTCTGGATCTTTAGGAATCGATTTAGCCTTAGGAGTTGGTGGTTATCCAAGAGGAAGAGTAATCGAAATATACGGTCCAGAATCTTCGGGAAAAACAACATTGACTTTGCACGCCATTGCCGAAGCTCAAAAAGCCGGTGGAATTGCTGCTTTTATAGATGCAGAACATGCTTTCGATAGAAATTATGCCGAGAAATTGGGTGTTGATATCGAAAACTTAATCATTTCACAACCGGATTATGGAGAACAAGCTTTAGAAATTGCTGAGAATTTAATTCGTTCTGGTGCGATTGATATTGTCGTGATTGACTCGGTTGCGGCTTTAACACCAAAAAGTGAAATTGAAGGCGAAATGGGTGATTCTAAAATGGGATTGCACGCTCGTTTGATGTCACAAGCCTTGAGAAAACTAACGGGAACTATTA
>CALPPA020000023.1 GCA_943325355.2 Klebsiella pneumoniae
CACTACTTCTCCTATATCAGTAACCACAATTAGAGACAATGTTTACAACTCTTCTTGTCCATCTGTTAATCCTAATTATTTTGGTGCATTCAATGGTGGTTCTGATGCTGCTGATTCTGCTACAAATTTTAATGGTCAAACTGTTACTATGAATGCTACATCATACAGTTTAATTCCAAATATAACGTATCATATCAAATTAGTAATCGCTGATAGACAAGATAGTCAATCGGATTCGGCGATATTTTTAGGTGCAAATAGTTTTAATGTAGGACAAGATGTTTTAGGACCTGATTTGACAGTAGCAAGTAATACGGCAATTTGCGACAATGGAAATTACCTACTTTCATCTGGTTTAAATCCATTAGTATATTCCTTTGAATGGACTCTGAACGGATCTCCTATTGGAGGAAATACTCCTAATTTATTAGTGACACAACCCGGAGTTTACGGACTAACTTATACTATTATTGCCACTTCTTGTCCAGTAACTACTGATTTTATTACTATTGAATTTTACAACCCCATCGTAACTCCTAACCCTTTAGATTTATACAAATGTAATTCTGGACTCGCGAGCTATACTTTTGATTTATCTATTAACACACTAATAGTAACAGTTCCAGATAAACAGATAAGTTATCATCGCTCTCTGGCAAATGCTACCTTGAATACTAATCCATTGCCTAACAATTACAATGCTTTGGTGGCGAGTTTACCTGTGACCATTTGGATTAGAATAGAAGATATCAACTCAAATTGTTTTATCACAAAATCATTTCAGCTAAGGCTTACAACACCGCCAGTTGCAACTAAACCAAATGATATTACTTTATGTGAAACTACACCAGGAACCAATACTGCCAATTTTAATATTGGCGCACAATCTGCTATTATTTTAGGAGGACAATCACCAACAATTTATGATGTTTCTTATTATTTGAATGCACTTGATGCCAATTCTGGAACAAACCCTATTAATTCTTCTGTTCCTTATAATTCAGGAAATGCAACGCTATTTGCCAGAATTCAAACCACTACAGATCCAACGTGTTTTAGTATTACTGATTTTAGACTATTTGTAATACCGAGACCAATAATAGATCAAAGAATAAATCAAAATGTTTGCGGAAGCTATACTTTACCTCCACTCGTTAACCCAGGAAACTATTATTCGGGTCCAAATCAAGGGTTGCCTATCTTAAATGCCGGTGATGTAATTACAACTGACCAAACGATTTATATTTTTAATACGACCTCAGGAACACCCAGTTGTCCTATTGAAAGTAGTTTCAATGTGATAATAGTAGATCCTTTAGATGTTGACCCTATCGATTTAATAGTTTGTGACCAATATCAATTGCCTATAACACCTTTTGGACTTCGTTACTTTACATTACCTGGCGGACCCACAGGTGGCGGAACAGAATTGGCTGCTGGATCAATTATAACAACAATTGGAACAACTAAAATTTATACTTATTTTTCATCAACTGATCTTACAACTCCTTGTATTCTTGAAAATCAATTTAATATAACCATAGATTTAACCCCAATAATTGCTCCAATTGCAAATGTTTTTGAATGTACTTCCTATAATCTTCCACCATTAACTGTGGGAAATTATTACACTTTCGATAGCCTAACAGGAATTTACACCCCTGCAGTTTCACCTATTACAAGTACTACAACACTATATGTTTTTGCAACAAATGCGGGATGTAGAACACCCAATACAATATTTACGGTTTATATAAACACCTTTGGTTTGACTGATGTAAGCGAATGTGTTTCTTATAATTTATCTCCTTTACCTGTTGGCGAATATCGTGATGCTCCAAACGGCGGTGGAAATCTAATTCAACCCGGTCTAATTGTGACCACAACAACTGTTTATACCTACATTGCTGGAGCGACTTGTTCAACAGATTTTTTTACTATAACCATAAACGCACCATTTCTTACTACTCCTACAAACTTTAGTTCTTGTGGAAATTTCTTGCTACCTCCTAACGTTGATGGAGGAGTTTATTACACGCTGCCCGGTGGACCTGCTACTCCCGGAAATGTAGAATTAATACCAAATGTTACAACCCTAACACTCACTACAAGCCTATATATCTATAAACCATCGACAACCCTTGCAGGTTGTTATAATGAAAAGCCTTGGTTAATAACAGTTAATAATAAACCTAGAATAGATTCCAGACCAAACGTAGATCAATGCGACTCTTATATTTTAAGTCCACTAAGAAACGGACAATATTATGACGATCCTAATGGTGTAAACCCGATAGCAGCTGGAACGGTAATAAGCGTAACCAATAGATTATATATTTTTGCAGACAATCCTAGTGACCCAACTTGTTTTAGCGAAAGCTTCTTTGATATCCATATAAATGGAGTCGAAGCTGATCCAATCCCAACCCAATTATCCTATTGTGATAGTTTTACTTTTCCAGCACTACCCACCCTAAATAATTTTTATTATGACGCACCCGGCGGACCTTTCGGAGGTGGAAATATAATTCCAGCTGGAACTAATATAACGAGTGCTACTGTTTTACCAATGTATTATATTTATTATGAAACCGGTGACAGATTAAATTGTAGTGACGAAAATCCTTTTAGTATCATCATTACTCCTAGGCCAGTTGCAAATCCTGTAAACCCATTAGTAACTTGTGACTCATTTGCAGCAAACGATGGCATTTTTGAATTCGATTTGACCAGTTTAGCTATTAGAAATCAAGTCTTGAACGGACAAACTCCCGATGTCAACTTTACGCTAACTTTTTACACTTCATTGGCTGACGCCAATAATATCAATGCAATCCCTATTGCGAATCCATCAACATATCAAAATGACACTCCCTTTTCTGATAGCGTTTGGATTAGAGTAGCAAATAACACCTCGGCTGTTGCTTGTTTTGATGTGGTCGAATTACCGCTAGTTGTAAATCTTTTTCCCGAGCCCGTGTTACTGCCTGAGTATTTTATTTGTGAAGACTATGCAACAGGAACATTACTAAATCCAACTACTTTAGATACGGGAATATCTGGAGCTAATTATCTTTTTGAATGGACTCTCGACGGAGCTCTAATTGGAGGGAATACAGCGTCAATTAGCACTTCCCAAGTGGGTGATTACGTCGTAACAGCAACTAATATTAATACGTTATGCTCGAGAACGGCTTCGGCCAAAGTGATAAAATATTCTCCCTATTTAGAAATTACGTACAGTGATGCTTTTGATTATCCAACCTTTATTACAGTAAATGTATTGGGTGCTGGTTCCGGAAATTATGAATACCAACTGGATGGTCTTGCGTTTCAAGAAAGTAATACCTTTAATAATGTAATGCCAGGAACACATACTATTACCGTTAGAGATAAAAATGGACACTGTAATCCTCAATCAATTAGTGCAGTAATTATTAATTATCCTAAATTTTTCACTCCAAATGGAGATGGTTACAATGAAACTTGGAACATCAAACATTTAGCATTAACTAACCCAAATGTTCCGATTTATATTTTTGATAGATATGGAAAATTGATCAAACAAATTAGTCCTACAAGTGAAGGTTGGAATGGACAATTCAACGGGCAATCACTTCCAGCTTCTGATTATTGGTTTACATTAGAATATGTTGAAAAAGGAGAATCAAAAGTTTTCAAATCGCATTTTACTCTGAAGAGGTAATGATTTCTGATATTTGATTTTTGATTAACGATTTTTTATTTCACACTTCTGCAGTCAAGAATCGTTAATCAAAAATCTGAAATTATTACCACCTGATAACTGCACTTGCCCAAGTAAAACCACTTCCAAAAGCAGCCAAAATGACTAGGTCACCAGATTTAATTTTTCCTTGTTCCCAAGCTTCGGTCAAAGCAATAGGAACAGAAGCTGCAGTCGTGTTCCCATATTTTTGAATATTATTAAAAACCTGATCGTCAGTCAAACCAAATTTCTTTTGGATAAATTGCGATATTCTTAAATTCGCCTGATGTGGAATCAACATATCAATATCCGAAACCTGCAAATTATTGGCATCTAAACCTTCGTTGATTACTTCGGAAAAACGAACTACAGCATTTTTAAACACAAATTGACCGTTCATATAAGGGAAATAACTTTCGTCATCAGGGTTATTTTCTGATAGAATATCAGTAATCCATCGACCTCCCATTCCAGGGGCTTTTACTACTAATTCTTCGGCATGTTGTCCTTCTGAATGCAAATGAGTTGAAAGAATTCCCTTTGTCAAGTCTTCTTCCCTACTCAAAACAGCGGCTCCAGCTCCATCACCAAAAATCACCGAAACACTTCGACCACGATCCGTCATATCCAATCCTGTTGATTGCACTTCGGAGCCAATGACCAAAATATTTTTATACATTCCTGTTTTTATATATTGATCGGCAACTGAAATCGCATAAACAAAACCCGAACACTGATTTCTAACATCTAATGCGCCCACGGTGTTCATACCTAAATCCCTTTGCACCAAAACTCCCGGACCAGGAAAATAATAATCTGGACTTAAGGTAGCAAAAACAACAAAATCAATATCCGTTATGGCAACACCGGAACGCTGAATGGCTATTCTTGCTGCTTTCACTCCCATAGTCGTAGTCGTGTCCTCACCAGGAACAATATGTCTGCGTTCTTGAATTCCGGTTCTTTCCTGAATCCACTCATCATTTGTATCCATTATTCTGGACAAATCGTCATTAGTCACTACATTATCTGGAACATAATATCCTAATCCTTTTATTTTTGAATGATACATAATCGTGTTGTTTTGATAAAATACTACTATCAATTTTAAGAATACTCTAAAATTTAGTACAATGTAACACTAATTTTGAAAGTGCCAATTTATTTTTAAAATAATTCAAAAAATCACCTCAGAATTTATAGTTAGAAGTCGCCTAAATTAAAAACAATTTACGTTTTAATAACTTACTTTTGACCTAATGAAAAAAAATATTCTGTTTTTCCTGCTCTGTATTACCTCAACTTACGGCCAAATTTCAGGCTGTACAGATTCTCTTGCTGAAAATTTCAAACCAAATGCTACTATAAATAACGGAAGTTGCTTGTATGCTTTCGCCAAAATCAAACCAGAATCAACCCTGAAAATAAGTGATTCTTTAATAGAAACTTCGGGCTTGATAGCTTTCGACAATTTATTATGGACCCACAACGACGATCACGACACAACCATTTACGGATTGGATTCAATTGGAAAAATTAAAAAGAAAATCAAACTCGAAAATGTAGTAAATACTGAATGGGAGGAAATTTCGCAAGATTCAATTTACATTTATATCGGAGATTTTGGGAACAATTCTCGGGGCAATCGAACCGATTTGCACATTCTAAGAATTGAAAAAAAATCTTTTTTATTGAACAAACCTGTTATAGACACCATTTCATTTTCCTATTCAGACCAAACCGATTTTAGTAGCCAAAAGTCAAATACAACCAATTTTGATTGCGAAGCTTTCATCGTTTCAAAAGACAGTATTTATTTGTTTACAAAACAGTGGAGCGAAAACAAAAGTGGCGTTTATACCCTTCCAAAATTTCCTGGAAATCATATCGCACAATTTAAAGAAACACTAAACGTCGAAGGATTAATTACTGGCGCAACGCTAACTCCAAATAATGAACTCGTTTTTTGTGGCTATACTAAAACATTTACAACCTTTTTATACTTAGTTTACGATTTAAAAAATTTGGATTTTACTAATGCTAATCAACGTAGAATTAATTTTTCGTTGACTTACCATCAAATAGAAGGAATTACTACTCTCAACGGTAAGCAGTTTTTTATTTCCAATGAATCGTTTATGAAAAAACCAATTATCAATAATCCACAACAAATTCACACTTTTGATTTGAGCACTTATTTAAAACCTTAATTTCAAATAGAGTACAATTCGCAAAATAAACAATTCGCTTTTAGTCCTATAATAGCTTACTTTTGCAAAAAAAATACAGTTGTGAATTATTTATCAGTAGAAAATATATCAAAATCTTTTGGAGAACGTGTGCTGTTTAAAGACATTTCTTTTGGAATCAACAAAGACCAAAAAATTGCTTTTATAGCCAAAAACGGTTCTGGAAAAACCACCATAATGAATATCATTAATGGTTTTGACGAGCCTGATACTGGGCAAGTTGTAATCAGAAAAAGTATCCGGATGGCATTTTTGTCGCAAGACAGTAAATTGCAGGACGAATTGACGATTGAGGAAAGCATTTTCGCTTCGGACAACGAAAGTTTGAAGGTAATTGAAGCCTACGAAAAAGCACTAGAAAACCCAGAAGACGAAGACGCTTACCAAAAAGCATTCGACGGAATGGACCAACACAATGCTTGGGATTTTGAAACCCAATTCAAGCAAATTTTGTTCAAATTAAAGTTGGAAGATTTCAAACTGAAAGTTAAAAACCTTTCTGGTGGACAGAAAAAACGCTTATCGCTTGCCATTATTTTGATTAATCGTCCTGATTTATTGATTCTGGATGAGCCTACGAATCACTTGGATTTAGAGATGATTGAATGGCTAGAAAGTTATTTTGCCAAAGAAAATATTACACTGTTTATGGTGACGCACGACCGTTTCTTTCTGGAACGTGTTTGTAACGAAATTATCGAATTGGACAATGGAAAAATATACCAATACAAAGGAAATTACTCGTATTATTTAGAGAAAAAAGAAGAACGAATTGCATCCGAAAATTCGAGTGTAGACAAAGCTCAAAACCTATTCACTAAAGAATTAGAATGGATGCGTCGTCAGCCGAAAGCACGTACTTGCAAAAGTAAATCGCGTCAGGATGATTTTTACGTTATTAAAGAAAAAGCGCAAAGTCGCCGTCGGGAGAACAAAGTCGAACTCGAAATCAATATGGAACGAATGGGAAGCAAGATTATCGAGCTTCACAAGATTTCTAAGAAATTCAAGGATCACGTGATTTTGGATAATTTCAGTTTTGATTTTCAACGGGGCGAACGCATTGGGATTATTGGAAAAAACGGAACCGGAAAATCGACTTTCTTGAATTTATTGACCGGAACTATTCCTTTAGATTCTGGAAAAGTAGTCGTTGGCGAAACCATCAAAATTGGCTATTACACGCAAAGCGGAATTAACCCAAAACCAGGGCAACGTGTCATTGATGTTATCAAGGAATACGGAGAATTTATTCCGTTAACGAAAGGGCGATTAATTTCGGCTTCGCAATTGTTGGAGCGTTTTCTTTTTGACTCCAAAAAACAATACGATTATGTCGAAAAACTGAGTGGTGGCGAGTTAAAACGATTGTATTTGTGTACGGTTTTAATCCAAAACCCGAACTTCCTGATTCTGGATGAGCCTACCAATGATTTGGATATTGTGACTTTGAATGTTTTAGAAAGTTTTCTTTTGGATTATCCAGGTTGTTTGCTTGTGGTTTCGCACGACCGTTATTTTATGGACAAAATTGTGGATCAATTGTTTGTTTTTAGAGGTCAAGGCGAGATTGAAACGTTCCCCGGAAACTACTCTGATTTTAGAGCCTATGAAGACAGTGCCGATGTAGCCCAAAAAGAGGAAAACAAATCTGAAAAGAAAGATTGGAAGCAAAACAATCCAACAGGAAACCTGACCTTCAACGAGCAAAAAGAATATCAGAAAATCGAAAGAGAAATCAAGGATTTAGAAATTGAAAAACTCAAAATCGAGCAGCTTTTCTCTGAAGGAAAAGTCGCCGATGCTGATATTGCTGGCAAAGCCAAGGAATTGGAAAATTTCAACAACAAAATTGAAGACAGAGAGGAACGATGGTTTGAATTGAGTGCGAAGATAGAGGGATAAAATTAGTGTTCAGTATTCAGTCGCAGTTTTCAGTTTTAAACAGTTAAATTAAACACCCCGCTACCGCACGAATCCTTTCGTGTGGTTGATTCAATTATAACTCAAACCATTCTGACTTTAAACCCTAACAAATTTTACTATATTTGCCATTCAAAAAAAAATCAAAATGAAAAACTTTTTAATTGCACTTCTTTTCTTAACCCTTTTTGTTTCTTGTAATAAAGATGGAGAAGATGAAATTGACTATACTGCCAAAAACGAACTACAAATCAAGGATTATATTGCAACTAATAATTTGACTGCACAAAGGAGTGATTCTGGTTTGTATTATGTGATTGAAAATCCGGGAACGGGAGTAAATCCTACAGCAACTTCTACTGTAACTGTTGCTTACAAAGGGTATACTATAAATAAAAATGTTTTTGATCAAAGCGGTCCTGATGGAATTTCTTTCGGTTTAAACGAGGTGATTGCTGGCTGGAGAGAAGGAATTCAATATTTTAAACCGGGAGGTAATGGTATACTATTGATTCCTGCTCATTTGGGTTATGGAAATTACGGTAACGGTATTATTCCTGGGGGCGCTGTGCTTATTTTTGATGTTAAATTAATTTCAATAAAGTAATAAATTATTCAATTTCAACTGAATAATTTCAACAAAAAAACCACGAAAGAATTCGATTCTATCGTGGTTTTTTACTTGTTGCTAATTCCTCTTTTGGGGGTTAGGGAGCTTACCAAGGAATCGGATTGTAATCTTTCAAAAACTTGCCGCACCAATGTTTTCCGGTATTGATTCCGTCAAATAGTGGATCCATAACTCGTGCCGCTCCATCTACAATATCTAATGGTGGTTGAAAATCTTCTTCTTCCTGCTTTCTTTTGGCTAATTCTGCCGGATCTTCGTCGGTAACCCAACCCGTGTCCACGGCGTTCATAAAAATTCCGGCTTTCGCCAAAGTTCCTGACGAAGTATGCGTGAGCATATTCAAGGCGGCTTTTGCCATATTCGTATGTGGATGTCGGTCTTCTTTGAAAAAACGGTGAAACTTCCCTTCCATTGCCGAAACATTGATGATGTGTTTTTGTCCCGTGTGGTCTTTTTTCATCACCTCGGAAAGGCGGTTGCACAAAACAAAAGGCGCTACCGAATTGACCAATTGTACTTCAATCATTTCTGTGGTTTCAATTTGTCCCAATCGCAGTCGCCAGCTGTTTGTTTTTCGCAAATCGACTTGCTGCAAATCGGCATCGAGTTCCCCTTCCGGAAAAACTTCATTGGCCACGAGCGCATTATCAAAACTATAAGGAATCTGCGACAATTTGGCGGAAGCTCGCAAACCAATTCCTGGTTCGGGTCCGTGCCATGTCACCGGCATATTTTCATTGGATGAAAATCCTGTTGTCAGGATTTTTAATTCATCCAAACAATTGGTATGATCTAATAATAATTTCTGCGCTTCTTTGGGTAAAGAGCTTATCGGCAGTTCTTCATTTCCAATCAAATGCGAATAGAACCCAGCTGGTCGCCGCACCGTTTGTGCCGCATTATTAATGAGAATATCCAATCGATCGTATTTTTGTTCGATAAAATTGCAGAAAATTTCTACACTCGGAATATGTCTTAAATCCAATCCGTGAATTTTCAAGCGATGCCCCCATTCCTGAAAATCTTCTTCCATAGAAAATCGTAAAGCCGAATCCACCGGAAACCGTGTCGTGGCAATAACAGTTGCTCCACCACGCAACAACATCAAAGAAATATGGTAACCAATTTTTAATCGAGAACCCGTTATGACGGCAATTTGTCCTTTTACATCGGCGGTTTGAAAACGCTTGGCATAATTAAAATCGCCACAATCTGTGCACATTGTATCGTAAAAATGGTGCATTATAGTATACTCCGTTTTACAGACATAACACTTTCTGGGAGTTTCAAATTCTAATTGTTCTTTGAGTTCCAAATCGTGTGAAGCCAACAATTTTGGAGCAGCAAAAACACTAGCTTCTCGAGCATACCGAATCCCGGTTTCTTTACGAGCAGTTCTGTCTTTCTTTTCCTGTTTACGCTTTGCCACAGCTTTTGCGTCCTTCTTTCTTTTGGTCAATTCATCCCGATTGGGACGTGAAAATTGTCCAGCAGCCTTGAGTAATTCGGTTCGTTGGCCTTTCGGAATGTCAAATATTTGGTCTGTGTCCGAGTTTAATTGTGCCAAAATAGCAATGCATCGGTCAATTTCTTCCGAAGTTATGGCGTTTTTATTGTTTATCGCTGATGTCATTAGGTTCTAAAAATCAAGGTGGCAAAGATAGTCATACTCAACTCAATTTTCACTTCTCATATTAATCTTCGTATATTCGCACTCCTATTTACAACTTTTTATGTTTTTCCAAATTAAATCCTATCTCCAATTCCTCTCGAACTCCAAAAACGAACACGGAGTGCATTCGCCATTTGTTTTTGATTTGGTTACCAAATGTCTTTATGTTAAAAAACCAAAACCCGACTCGAGCGTTAGCGAGCAGGCCAAGCAATATCAAGTTTTAAAAAACTATCGGAATTCTCTTTTAGAAAATAAAAACACCATTGAAGTAACTGATTTTGGTGCGGGTTCAAAAGTTTTTAAATCCAACACAAGACAAATTGCAAAGATTGCCAAAACAGCCGGAATTACTAAAAAACGTTCAGAACTATTGTTTAAAATTGTAAATTATTTTCAACCAAAAAGTATTTTAGAGATTGGAACTTCATTAGGATTAGCGACTTCTGCCCTAGCCTTGGGAAATCCAAAAGCAAAAATCATAACATTGGAAGGTTGTCCTGAAACAGCAATAATCGCAAAGGAACAATTCGGAAAATTTGGTTTAACCAATATAAATTGCGTTGTAACTGAATTTTCAAATTACTTCAAAACCCTACCAGAGAGCTCTGCTCGAACTGGCGAAGCAAACCCAAGACCTAAAACCCAAGACCTAATCTATTTCGACGGAAATCACTCCAAAAAAGCAACTTTAGACTATTTCGAACTTTTATTACCGACGATTTCAAATGAATCTGTTTGGATTTTCGATGACATTCATTGGTCTCCAGATATGGAAGAAGCCTGGGAAATTATAAAAAACCATCCAAAAGTTACCGTAACTATTGATACTTTTCAATGGGGATTGGTTTTCTTTAGGCGAGAACAGGAAAAAGAGCATTTTGTTATTCGGGTTTAAAAACACTGATAAATTATGATTGAAAATTGTAACAAATTATCAAAATCAAACACTTACATTTTGTACTTTTAAAATCTTAAAACACAAAACAATAAATCGGAATGAAACCACTAATAAAAATAACGAACATCAAACGAGATTTTGTTCTCGGAAACGAAATTGTTTATGTACTTAAAGGCATAGATTTAGTAATAAACAAAGGCGAATATGTTGCATTAATGGGTCCTTCTGGTTCTGGAAAATCAACATTAATGAACCTTTTGGGATGTTTAGATACGCCCACTTCGGGAACTTATATCCTCAACGGAAAAGATGTTAGCCAAATGCACGATGATGAATTAGCCGATATTCGAAACAAAGAAATAGGATTTGTTTTTCAAACATTCAACCTTTTGCCACGAACAACGGCTCTCGATAATGTTGCTTTGCCTATGATTTATGCTGGATATTCAAAAACTGCAAGAAAAGAGCGGGCCACCGAAGTACTAAAACAGGTAAATCTAAGTGATAGAATGGATCACCAACCCAACCAACTTTCGGGAGGACAAAGACAAAGAGTTGCCATTGCAAGAGCATTAGTAAACAAACCTTCAATAATTCTTGCAGATGAACCCACAGGAAATCTAGACAGTAAAACATCCGAGGAAATTATGGTGCTTTTAGAAGAAATTCACAAAAATGGCAATACCATTATCGTCGTAACGCACGAAGAAGAAATTGCAGCTCACGCCAAAAGAATTATCCGTTTAAGAGATGGAATGATTGAAAGTGATACTAGTAAATAAATCCTAACCAATAATCTATAAACTAATTTAAATGTTAAAAAAACTATTCCTCAGTATTGCCTTTTTATTTGTAATTGCAAACGGCCTGGCTCAAGAAAAATTTGAATGGAAAGTCGCTACGGCAAATGGCTACTCGTACAAATATGTGACAAATGACCCTACTAAAGCACGCTTTTATACACTGAAAAACGGTTTGACCGTAATATTGAGTCCAACTAGCAAAGACCCAAGAATTCAGGCCTACATTGCTGTAAAGGCCGGTAGCAAAACAGATCCAAGCACTAATACTGGATTAGCGCATTATTTGGAACACATGCTGTTTAAAGGGACCGATAAATATGGAACTTTAGATTGGTCTAAAGAAAGTATTGAATTGGATAAAATTGATGCGCTTTACGAGCAATACAACAAATCCAAAGACAGTACAGAACGAAAAGCTATTTATAAAAATATAGATGAAGTGTCCGGTCTAGCTAGTAAATATTCTATTGCCAATGAATACGATAAATTATTATCTGGTATGGGAGCACAAGGCACTAATGCCTTCACTTCTTTTGAGCAAACGGTGTATACTGATGACGTACCAAGCAGTGCCATAGACAAATATTTGGCGGTACAAGCAGAACGTTTTAGAAATCCTGTACTTCGAATTTTTCATACAGAATTAGAAGCTGTTTATGAGGAAAAAAACAGAACACTAGACAATGATGGTCGTAAAGTTTCCGAAACCTTATTTGCATACTTGTTCAAAAACCACAATTACGGACTGCAAACTACAATTGGAACAGTGGAAGATTTAAAAAACCCTTCCTTAGTTGAAATCAGAAAGTATTTCAAAAAATACTACGTACCTAATAATATGGGCGTAATCCTTTCGGGCGATTTTAATCCAGATGAAATAATTGCAAAAATAGACAAAGCTTTTGCCTATATGCAATCAAAACCGATTGATAAATACACCTTCAAACCAGAAGCACCCATCACTGCTCCAATCATTAAAGAAGTTACTGGACCAGATGCCGAAAACTTAACCATCGGATTTAGACTACCAGGAAACAAAGACAAAGATATTCTTTTGGCCAACCTAGTAGGACAAGTTTTGACCAATGGAAGAGCTGGTTTACTAGATTTAAACTTGGTGAAAAAACAAA
>CALPPA020000024.1 GCA_943325355.2 Klebsiella pneumoniae
AAAAGGAACTTATTGATTGATGATTGTAGAGTAACGATAGCAGATTTCAGATTTGCTTCAAAAACTTACAACTTACAACCTATAACTTATAACTTTTTGCTTAAATTTGAACTCTCAATTATTGGATGAAAATGATAGACAAGATAAAAGAATATATTGGCGAAGCACAAGCTTTCTCCACACAAAATAAGGAAGAACTGGAAGCATTTAGAATTAAATTCTTAGGAAGTAAAGGACTATTGAAAGAGTTTTTTGCCGAGTTCAAAAACGTGCCAAACGATCAAAAGGCGGCATTTGGACAAGTTATTAATTTGCTGAAATCTTCTGCCGAAGAAAAGGTAAAATCTATTCAAGAATCTTTAGAAAGTAAAGAGGAAACTAAAGGATTTTATGGCGACTTGACACGTTCAGCAGAACCTGTAATTATTGGTTCTCGTCATCCAATTTCCTTGGTAAAAAACCAAATTATCGACATCTTCTCCAACGTTGGTTTTAACGTTTCCGAAGGTCCAGAAATTGAGGATGATTGGCACAATTTTACCGCATTAAACTTGCCGGAATACCATCCTGCTCGTGATATGCAAGACACGTTTTTCATCCAGACTAATCCCGATATTTTGTTGCGTACCCACACTTCATCCGTGCAAGTGCGTTATATGGAGAATAATAAACCGCCAATTCGTACCATTTCTCCGGGAAGAGTTTTTCGTAATGAAGCCGTTTCGTCACGTTCACACTGTATTTTCCACCAAGTCGAAGGATTGTATATTGACAAGGATGTTTCCTTTGCTGATTTGAAGCAAACGCTTTTGTATTTCACCAAAGAAATGTTCGGAAAATCGAAAATTCGTCTTCGTCCGTCCTATTTTCCATTCACGGAACCAAGCGCTGAAATAGATATTTATTGGGGTTTAAAAACCGAAACCGATTATAGAATTACCAAAGGAACCGGTTGGTTAGAAATTGGTGGTTGCGGAATGGTCGACCCGAATGTTTTGAAAAATTGCAATATCAACTCAGACGAATACAGCGGTTTTGCCTTTGGAATGGGAATAGAAAGAATCGCAATGTTGTTGTATCAAATTGGCGATATAAGAATGTTCTACGAAAATGACGTTCGTTTCTTGGAGCAATTCAAGGCGAGTATTTAGATTTAAGAATGTTGATTAACGATTTTTGATTTCAGATTTTTACATCTAAAATCAACATTCGTTAATCTCAAATCAGCAATCACTATGAAATCTGACATCATCATCCCAATAGTAGAAAACGTTTTCCTAGCCGCTGTTCAGGAATGGAGCGACGATTTTATGGAAAAAGTGTGGTATGCTTATTTAGTAAACGACAGTGATTTTAATCTCGAAAGTGTTATGGTAGTTTCTAAAGCTTTTGGAACTATCGATGGCGAAATGAAAAAAACCTCGCTATTGCGTCACGCATATATAGAAATTCCTGCCGTTTCAGTCGTGAAAATCGAAATGTTGGAAAAAAGTGTTTTGGTACTTAACAACGAATTTATGGTTACTTTTTTTATTGGCGACAAATTATACGATCGAAAATTCATTTTCAAAGCAAATTCCATAACACCAGATTATGTAGAAGAAGTGCCTATTTTATTTGTGGATGGAGTTATTGTGAGGTAGAAAAGAACAGAGAAAAAAGAGAATAGAAAAAAGAAGGTTAGTCTTTTTTCTATTCTCTTTTTTCTTTGTTCTAAAAACTTAATCCAACTTCTCCGTCAATTTTTTAAACACCGATTTTGCTGATTTTCCTTCGTATAAAATGCTGTAAACGGCATCTATAATTGGGGTTTGTGCACCATAATCCAAGTTGAGGTTGTAGGCACTTTTGGCAGCATAATACCCTTCGGCAACCATACTCATTTCCATCATTGCGGATTTTACGGTATAGCCTTTTCCTATCATATTCCCGAACATTCTGTTTCTCGAAAAAATGGAATAACCTGTTACCAATAAATCGCCCAAATATGCCGAATCATTGATGTTGCGTTTCATTTTGTGGACTTTCTTGATGAATTTTTTCATCTCCCGAATACCATTACTCATCAACACCGATTGAAAATTATCGCCATAACCCAATCCGTGAGCCATTCCTGCGGCAATAGCATAAATATTCTTGAGCATTGCGGCATATTCGGTGCCTATAATGTCGTCAGAGATTTTAGTTTTAATGTAATTCCCAGATAAGTTTTTGGCTACGATTTTAGCTTTTTTTGCATCGCCACAAGCAATTGTAAGATAAGACAAACGTTCCAGCGCCACTTCTTCAGCGTGACAAGGACCCGTAATTACACCAATATTTTCGAAAGGAATATTGTAAGTTTTGTTGAAATGTTCCCCAACTATCAAACTAGTTTCAGGAACGATTCCTTTGATGGCTGAGAAGATGACTTTGCCCTCTATACTTTCGGTTAGTTTTTCCAGTTCACTATTCAAAAAAGCAGAGGGAATTGCAAAAATGATGTAGTCTGCATAAACAACTGCTTCATTGATGTTGCTAGTCAATTTTAATTTAGTAATGTCAAACTCAACAGAACTAAGATAGTTAGGGTTGTGATGGTGCGTATTTATATGTTCAATGGCATCTTCATTTCGCATATACCAGCAAATTTCTTTCTGATTTACACACAACATTTTAGCAATGGCTGTTGCCCAGCTTCCTCCTCCAATTACTGCAAATTTTGGATTTTCAGTCATTTTTTTATTAAATTTAATCAAAAGTACTTAAAATTATACTAATAAAGCAATAATTAAATCACAGAAATGAATATAAAAATATCAATAATTTAGGGTTTATTTTTTTGATAAAAAATTATTTTAAACACAATATAAAAATGTATTCAACGTTATAACTTACTGTTAATTCGTTTTTTATAGATTAATATGTGTTTTGAATTAGTTAGTTTTGTTTTAGTATTTTTGAAAAGGCGTCCTTAAAGGTAGTTTAGGAACGCCTTTTTATTTTATTCTAATAAAAGATTATTTTGAATTCAATTGTTGCAATAATTTTGCTGCAACTAGTTTTGACGAAGCTGGATTTTGTCCAGTTATCAATAAGCCATCTTCTATAGCATAAGGTTGCCAATCGCCCGATTTTGAATAAGAAGCTCCATTTTTTTTCAAAACGTCTTCCAATAAAAAAGGAACAATATTAGTTAAACCAACTGCTGCTTCTTCAGTATTGGAGAAGCCTGTTACTTTTTTCCCTTTCACCAAATAGTTTCCCTTAATTTTTACATTTTTAAGAACACCTGGAGCATGACATACAAAACCAACGGGTTTGTTGTTCGTATAAAACGTTTCAATCAATGCTGCAGAATTTGCATCTTCGGCTAAATCCCATAGCGGGCCGTGACCTCCAGGGTAAAAAACCGCATCATAATCTCCTTGACTGACATCGGCTAATTTCAACGTGTGTTTTAGTTTTTCGAGAAGTACTTTGTCGCTGTCATATCTTTTTGTGTCTTCTGTAGCTGCCGATGGATCTTCACTTTTTGGGTCAATTGGCGGTTGTCCACCAAGCGGTGTTGCTATATCAATTTCAACTCCTTGATCTGCCAAAGCATAATAAGGTGCCGCTAATTCTTCTGTCCAAAAACCAGTTTTTTCTCCTGTGTTGCCCAATTTATCGTGACTTGTGACAACAAATAATACTTTTTTCATACTTTTTTTATTTTGTTTTTGCGCAGTTACAGTTATGGAACCGACAGTTAATGCTAAAACGACAAAAATTGCAATTTTTTTCATAACTTTTTATTTGTACAAAATTAGTTTGAATATGTTAGTAACGAAGTCTATTTACCACAAGTTTGTGATAAATAATTTTTAAAAAAGTATTTAAGAAGCTACTTCTTGTATAAATTATTGTGGTCTATATATTCCCAAACTTTCGATGGTAAAAGGGGACGAACATTCTTCTTGTTTTTGATGTTAGCACGTATAAGTGTCGAGGAAATTTCTACAATTGGTGCATCAATAAAGTGGATCTTTGGATGATTTTTATAGGTTAAATTTTCTAAGTCCGATGAAATGCGTGGGTAAACATAAATCTCGTGATTTTGCAAAATAATATCGAAGTTTTTCCATTTATGCAAAGATTTAAGATTGTCTTCGCCCATAATCAATGAAAAGGTATGTTGTGGAAATTTTTCCTGTAAATGTGCCAATGTATTTACTGTGTAATTTGGCTGTGGCAACTTGAACTCAATATCCGAAGGTTTAATTTTTGAATAATCTTCAGTAGCCAAAAAAACCAATTGCAGCCGTTGATAATCATCAAGTAAAGTATCTTTATTTTTCAAAGGATTGTGTGGAGTTACGACCATCCAAATTTGGTCTAAACCCGAATATTCCGCTACGTGATTGGCAATAATCAAGTGCCCAATATGAATGGGGTTGAATGTTCCGAAATACAATCCTACTTTCATAAACTGGATTTAAATGAAGTAAACTTAATCCTTCAAAAATTCTTTTACCAATTGATAAGCATCTTCTTTGGCAGTTTCTAAATCATAATTCTTGATGATTTTGTCAAATTGTGGAGCTGTCGCCAGTTCAACCGAAGCTTTTGCAATGCGCATATTGATTTTATCATCACTTTCGGTAGAACGCTCTTTGAGTCTTCTTTTTAGTTCATCGACACTGGGCGGTTTCACAAAAACAGCCAAGGTTTCTTCAGGAAATTTATGCTTGATTCGCAATCCTCCGGAAACGTCTATATCAAAAATCACGTTTTTTCCTTTTGCCCAAATGCGTTCCACTTCGCTTTTTAGTGTTCCGTAAAAATTATCACGATACACTTCTTCCCATTCTACAAAATCCTCGTTTTTGATGTGTTTTTTAAAATCTTCTAAAGACATAAAATAATAATCTTTTCCATTTACTTCCTCGCCACGAGCTGTCCGTGTTGCTGCCGAAATCGAAAACTCCAAATTCAAGTCTTTTTTTCCTAACAAATGCCTAACGATGGTGGTTTTCCCTGAACCTGATGGCGCTGAAAACACTATTAATTTTCCTTTTTTCATATTTAAATTTCCTTTTGAAACTTACAACACATTCAAAACCTGTTCCTTAATCTTTTCCAATTCGTCCTTCATCATCACGACTAATTTTTGCATTTGGGCGTGATTGGATTTCGAACCCATAGTGTTAATTTCACGTCCCATTTCTTGGGTGATGAAACCTAGTTTTCTGCCATTGGCTTCTGTTCCGTTGATGGTTTCTAGGAAATAATCCAAATGATTTGTCAAACGCACTTTTTCTTCAGTGATGTCTAGTTTTTCCAGGTAATAAATCAATTCCTGCTCAAAACGATTTTCATCAACGTTGACTTTTAACTCCGAAATTGCAGTTTGCAAACGGTCTTTTATCGCCTGAACACGTTCTGGATCCAATGCCAAAGCGTCGTTCATATATTGACGAATATTGCCAATTCGCAACTGGAATTCTTTTTCCAAAGAAGCGCCTTCATCCTTACGGAAATTTAAAATGTTTTGCAAAGATTCCTCAATAACGGTTTGGATTTGAACCCAATCATTTTCGTCGATTTCTTCCCGTTCGGTTTTCATTGTATCTGGCATTCTGACAGCCATTTTCATCAATTCGGTTTCATCAGCATCGGCATAAACTTCTCGCAATTGATTGATGTAGGCTTTCACAATTGGCACATTCACTTTTGTAGAAGTTTGTTCTGCGGTACTTTCGATAAAAATCGAAAAATCCACTTTTCCTCTTTCGAGTTTCAAGGCAATTTGGTTGCGTAAACCCAATTCCATTTCGCGATACGTTGAAGGCATTCGCACGCTTAAATCCAACCCTTTACTATTCAGGGATTTTACCTCTACTGTTATTTTTTTGGTTGGCAATTGCAAAGTAGCTTTGCCAAATCCGGTCATTGATTGTATCATATTGTTTGCTAAAAGAGTTCAAATATAATTAAAAGTTTGCAGTGTTCAGTATTCAGTTATCAGTGAAGGGGGTTATGTAATTTATTATGGAACTGTACAGTGAATACGGAACACTATTTACTTTTTCTGAGTAACCAAGTATACACCAGTAAATATCAAAATTGCTGAAACAATTTTCACCAAAGTCAGTTCGTCTTTTCCGAGACTAATCGCAAAAACAGTTGCAAAAACGGGTTGTAAGTAAACGAAAACAGCAACAGTGGTTGGTTTCAATTCTCGCATCGAAAGCAAATTCAGCAAATAAGTCAAGAAGGTCGAAAAAACCACTACAAATCCTATTTTCCAATACATATCTGTTGGCATCAAAGCCCAATTGACAGCTTCAAATTCACTCCAACCGAAAGGTAAAACCATAATAAATCCTATCAAATAAATCCATTTTACAAAGGTAAAAGCATTGTATTTATCCATCAGTTTTTTGACCATTACCAAGTATAAACCGTACGAAGTCGCATTTACAAAAACAAGGAAATTCCCTAGACTTGCATTCGTGGCATTACCCACGGATTTTCCGTAAAGGATAAGAAAAGCCGTGCCAATCAAACCCAAAATAATTCCAAAAACCATTCGTTTCTGCATGCGTTCTTTGATGATAATCGCCGAAAGCACCAGCACAATCATAGGTGTTGAAACCATAATCACCGATGCCGAAATAGGAGAAGTAAGACTCAATCCTTTGAAGAAAGAAAGCATATTTAAGGCAACTCCAAAAAATGCCGCCCAAATTATTCGAGGAAAATCAGCGCGATCCATTTTTTCCTCCCGAACTGCTGCAGACATTCTGCTGCAACCCCAAACCAACCAAAACAAAATAGTGGAACCGCCCACTCTCATCAAGATAAATCCGTAAGCGTCAACATATTTTGGCATCACATCTTTGGCAATCGTAAAAGTCACGCCATATATGATGGAAACTATTGTGGCGCCAATGAGAGCAAGGGTTCTTTTTGACATTAGGCCAATGCTTTCATTACTTGGAGGATGTTTTGCTGGCTGTTGCCAATGTGAATTTTGCCGTCGATAATAAAAACAGGACGACTCAGAAAAGTGTAATGTTCCAGAATGTATTTTTTAAAATCGGCTTCGGTTAAGGATTTATTCTTCAAATCCATCGATTTGTAGAGTTGTGCTTTTTTGCTGAAAAGCGCTTCGTAACTACCCGAAAGTTGGTACATTTCTTCCAATTCTTCCACCGTGATTGGATCTTGTTTAATGTCATGAAACACCAAACTATGGTCTTTTGGCAACGATTTTATAATTTTTCGACAGGTATCACAGGAAGCGAGATAATATATTTTGTTCATCTAAATTTCAATTTCTTTGTGCAAAGAAAAATCATTTACCACGGAAAATGATTATTTTTATCGAAAATTTAAAAAAATGAATCAAACATTCGAAATCACTAGAATAAGCAGAAAAATAGTTTCCCAGTTTCTAGAAAATCATACTTTAGAACAACTCAATAAAATTCCCGATGGCTTCAAGAACAATCTTATTTGGAATATCGCGCATATTGTCGTGACACAACAATTGCTGGTTTACAAATTCTCTGGATTTCCGATGATGGTTTCAGACGAATTGGTGCAGAAATATATGAAGGGAACCAAGCCGGAACATAATGCAACACAATCCGAAGTGGACGAAATCAAGTGTTTGTTGTCTAAAACCATCGATCAAACCATCGATGATTTTGACAACAAAATTTTCAAAAACTATGAAGAATATCCTACTTCAACTGGGTTTGTTATAAAAAGTGCTGAAGATGCAATGATTTTCAACAATTTTCACGAAGGACTCCACATTGGGATTATGATGGGTCTCAGGAAGTTATTGTAAACATCAATTTTCTTTAAACCATTAAGGTGATAAGTTTCATTAAGAATAAGGCTTAATTTCTCTTAATTTTATTAATGGTTCAACCCATATAAATATTTAAAATGAAATTCAACACAAAAACCATTCACGGCGGACAACATCACGATCCAAGCACTGGTGCAGTGATGCCTCCGGTATATCAAACGTCGACTTTTGTTCAAAACAGCCCCGGCAAGCCTATAAATCCTGATTACGAATACAGCAGGGCAGCAAACCCAACAAGAACAGCACTGGAAAACGCATTGGCAAGCATCGAAAACGGAACACGAGCTTTGGCCTTTTCGTCAGGATTGGCAGCTACAGATTGTCTCTTGCGCTCTTTCAAAGCAGGTGACGAAATCATTGCGATGGACGATTTATATGGCGGAACCTACAGAATGTTTACGCGAATTTATAAAGATTCGGGAATAAAATTTCATTTTGTTGATATGAATGATTTGGAGAAATTCCATTCTTTAATCAACGAAAACACGAAACTGGTTTGGGTGGAAACACCAACAAATCCGTTGATGAAACTGGCCGATATCCAGGAAATTGCCAAAATCACCAAACAAAAAAATATCCTTTTTGCCGTAGACAATACTTTTGCAACACCATATTTACAAAAACCATTGGATTTTGGAGCGGATATCGTGATGCATTCGGCGACAAAATATCTTGGTGGACATTCTGATGTAATTGCCGGAGCTTTGATTGTAAAGGACGAAGCTTTGGGACAGCAATTGCATTTCCAACAATTTGCCACAGGTGCAACACTCGGACCAATGGACAGTTTCTTGGTTTTAAGAGGAATAAAAACATTACATCTTAGAGTTCAAAGGCATTGCGAAAATGGAGAAAAAGTGGTGGCATTTTTAAGTCAACATCCCAAAATAAAAACGGTTTATTATCCCGGATTGCCAAGTCATCCGTACCACGAAATTGCAAAAAAGCAAATGACCGCTTTTGGCGGAATGGTTTCCTTTACATTTGTTTCGGGTAAAAAAGAGGATTCAATCCGGTTTTTAGAAAAACTAAAAGTATTTACCTTGGCAGAGTCACTTGGCGGAGTAGAATCATTGGCAAACCATCCCGCCTTGATGACACACGCGTCGATTCCGGAAGATAAACGAAAAGAAGTTGGAATCACTGATGATTTGGTCAGACTAAGCGTGGGTATTGAAGACGCAGAAGATTTGATCGAAGACGTGAAACAAGCATTGGAATAAACAATATTCTTTCAAAACAAAATCCCAATTCAAAATTTCAGAATTGGGATTTTGTTTTGAAAATAGTTTTTCTACTATTGTAAATAATAAATATAGCCTACATTAAACCATACCAGCCAGTCATTTGCTTTATTTTCTTTGTAAAGATCGGGATTTGGACTTAAACCGTCAACCCAATTTGAAAAATAATATTGCAATCTTAAATCCACCATCAAATCAGATAATGGAGCTAGTTTGTAACGAGTCCCAACACTAGTAACTACGGACCAAACCGAACCGCTTTCGGTAGAAAACCCATAAGGGCGACCATCAGAAGGAACTAAATATTTAGGGAAAGTTGTTAATGGGGTTCCCAAAGGACCCATTGTCGAATAGGCTTTAGCGTTATAAAAACTAAATTGTCCGCCAAGACTTATAAAAGGTCCCCAACTTTGTATTTTAGCAGTAAAATCACGAATGCTCCAAGGAAAAAACTCCAATTGCATTCCTATATTAGTCACAGCTGTGGTGCCATGCATTGCTAATAATTGTTCCTTACCTAATGATGATTTACCTTCAACCCATTGCCCAAAATGATCCAACTCTGTTTTATTGTAGGACAATTCGCTTCTTAATTTGAAGTGGTCATTAAAATAAGTTTCAGGAGTATAGCAGTTACATTCAGCTTCGTAAGAGAAATTTAAATAGTGAATTAAACCTATTCCATATCCCGTATTTCCTGCATTTGTAGATAAATCATATCGCTCTCCATAGTCAGATTGAAAGGCTACAGGACCAGCTATAGCACCTATTTCATGAGAAAATCCAAATTGTGCATAGGTTACATTTGAAATTCCAAATAACAAAATTCCGAAAAACAGTAAAGATTTTAGGGCCATCTTATAGTTTACTTTTTTACAAATATATAAAAACATCAATCATAACGGATAATATGTAAATAAAATATAAGGGTTAATGAGATTTTCCAACAATACTATTGCTTTTAAATAAAATCTTTTCAGCATTTATAAAAATTCAATATCAGAACGAAGAATTTTTATAAACACTTATAATTATTCTTATAAAATGTATATTTGTAAGCTCTAACGAAAACGTTTTCTTAAACGTTAATAATCTTATAATCATGCCACAAAGTATTTCTACTTTTATTGAAGCAGTTGCAAAAAGAAACCCTAACGAACCGGAATTTATGCAAGCTGTAATGGAAGTTGCTGAAACAGTAATTCCTTTTATTGAAGAAAATAAAAAATACCAAAACAAAATGCTTTTGGAAAGAATGGTTGAGTCAGATCGAATAATCATTTTTCGAGTAGTTTGGATTGACGATAAAGGGGATACTCAAGTAAATAGAGGGTATCGCATACAGATGAATTCTGCTATTGGTCCATACAAAGGAGGACTTCGTTTTCATCCATCGGTAAATTTAAGCATTTTGAAATTTTTAGCTTTTGAACAAACTTTTAAAAACAGCCTAACCACATTGCCTATGGGTGGTGGAAAAGGAGGAGCTGATTTTGATCCAAAAGGAAAATCAGATAATGAAGTGATGCGTTTTTGTCAAGCCTTTATGACTGAATTGTCTAAACATATTGGAGCTGACACAGATGTTCCTGCCGGAGATATTGGAGTGGGAGGTCGAGAAGTAGGATATTTGTTTGGTCAATATAAAAGACTGAGAAACGAATTTACAGGAGTTTTAACTGGAAAAGGAATTTCTTTTGGAGGGTCATTAGTAAGACCTGAAGCAACAGGATATGGCAATGTGTATTTTGCACAAAGCATGTTGACTACAAAAGGGGATAGTTTTTCAGGAAAAACAGTTGTTGTTTCAGGATCAGGAAATGTGGCTCAATATGCTGTTGAAAAAGCTACCCAACTAGGAGGAAAAGTAGTTACAATG
The DNA here is from genome assembly GCA_943325355.2 of Klebsiella pneumoniae. Classification (GTDB taxonomy): domain Bacteria; phylum Bacteroidota; class Bacteroidia; order Flavobacteriales; family Flavobacteriaceae; genus Flavobacterium. The sequence goes on from CALPPA020000024.1 coordinate 10,970, forward strand.
TCTGATTCTGCTGGATATATTTACGATTCTGCTGGAATTGATGCGTTAAAATTGGCCTATATAATGGAAATTAAAAATGAACTTAGAGGTAGAATTAGTGATTATTTAAACAAATATCCTAATGCAAAATATTTTGCAGGAAAACGTCCTTGGGAAGTTAAATGTGATATCGCTTTGCCGTGTGCCACTCAAAATGAATTAAACGAAGAAGAAGCAAAAACACTTGTGGCCAATGGTTGTATCTGTGTTTCAGAAGGGGCAAATATGCCAACAACACCAGAAGCAGTGCACGTTTTTCAAAAAGCTAAAATATTATTTGCCCCTGGGAAAGCATCAAATGCTGGCGGAGTTGCAACTTCAGGACTTGAAATGTCTCAGAATTCTTTGAGATTAAGTTGGTCATCAGAAGAAGTTGACGAAAGATTAAAAGGAATTATGTTAGCTATTCACGCCTCTTGCGTGAAATATGGTACTGATTCAACCGGTTATGTGGATTATGTAAAAGGAGCAAATATTGCAGGATTTGTAAAAGTAGCTGATGCAATGCTAGCTCAAGGAGTGGTTTAAACCTCTTTATTAAAATAGTAAAAGCCTTCTTCCAACTTGAATCTTCGGGATTGGATTGAAGGCTTTTTTTTGACTTCGAATAAAAACAAAATTCCATTACTTTCGTTTGTATTATATTTGTGGACCAATATTTATGCAAATAATGAAAAAAAGGCTTCTGTGTTTAGTGTTTCTGATTATGGTACAAATAGGTTTTACCCAAAACAACTTTTTGTGGCAAGGCTATTTTTCTTATAACAATATAAGAGATGTTTCAGATTCCCCAACAGTAATTTATGCAGCTTCTGAAAACGCATTGTTTTCAAAAAACATAAATACAAGCCAGCTAAAAACTACAAATACTATTGATGGCCTTTCTGGAGAAACCATTACTTCTTTATATTATAGTGCTGTTTCTAATAAAACACTTGTTGGGTATGAAAATGGATTGATGATTGCCATCAATGAAGCCGATGGCAGTATGCTCAACATCGTTGACATTATAAATAAACAACTTCCTGCAAATATTAAGCGAATCAATCATTTTATGGAATATAAAGGGATAGTTTATGTTTCCTGTGATTTTGGAATTGTACAGTTCAATTTGGCTACAATGTTGTTTGGCGATACTTATTTTATTGGTGATAATGGTGATGAAATAAGTGTGAAACAAACCACCGTTTATAACGGATTCATATATGCATCATCAAATGAAGGCATTAGAAAAGCAGATATAACTAGTAAAAATTTAGTTGATTTTAATCAATGGTCAAAGATTGCTGTTGGCAGTTGGTCAAGCATTGAGACTTTAGACACGGAACTTTTTGCAATCGATTCTTCAGGATTTATTCATAAATTCAATGCTGTTTCAAACTCTTTTACGGGTTATATACAACTTTCTCAAGCCTCCGTCGATATGAGGGCGACCTTGAATTATTTGATAATAACTACTACAAACAGCGTTTATATTTACAATAAACAAATGATTTTAGTTCGACAAATAGATAGCAGTCAAATTCCAGGCAGCATTTCTACTTTTACCTGCGCAACAAGTATTGGTGACATTATTTATATTGGCACAAAAGAAAACGGAATGTTGAATACAACAATTTCTGTTTCTTCAGCACTTGAAAACAACACGCCAAATGGCCCTTCTAGAAACAATGTTTTTGCATTACAAGCCACGAATGAAGTGCTTTGGACGGTATACGGAGACTATAACGGATCTTATAATCCTTACCCATTAGATAGTTACGGTATTAGTAAATATAGCGCAACAGGATGGTTGAATATTCCTTATGAAAAAGTATTTGGAGCGAAATCAATATCAAGAATTACGGTGAATCCTAATAATGAGAAAGAAGTTTA
>CALPPA020000025.1 GCA_943325355.2 Klebsiella pneumoniae
ATGAAATGATCTCGAACCCGTTGATCCACACCTTTATAATGCCCGCAAAGAATGATGATATTTTCATACATCGACATTGTGTTGGCCATTTTTTGGTTCAAAGTTTCTCCGTCAGGCGACATATATATGATTTCGTCATACGTTCTTTCGTTTTTTAAATGCGTGATGCAATCGTCAATAGGCTGAATGTTCATTACCATTCCTGCTCCGCCACCATAAGGATAATCATCAACACTCTTCTGCTTGTTAGTGGTATAATCCCGAAGATTATGAAAATGAACTTCCACAATTCCTTTGTCGATGGCGCGTTTCATCATCGAAGCCTCAAACGGACTTCGCAATAATTCTGGGAGAACGGTTATAATATCTATTCGCATTTTTTTATTTTCTATTTTGCAAAGTTAGGGTTATAAAAATTAAAATACTAAGCGCCAAACTGTCTCAAATGATGATCCATATGATTCCACATTAATTTGTCCCAATCTTCAAATGTCATTTTTCCCCAAAACGGATGGTCAGTAACTTTTATAGCTTCGTGACCGCTGGCAAATCGACTAAAATTGTCTATTAATTCTTTTTGAACTGTTTCAAAATTGAAATTTTCTTTATAAATAAATTCAGGAGCCGTTGGACTGTTTTTTTGAAATTCCGAATTGAAAACTTTGTTTTTCATCATTCGTCCCAAAAACCGCATTAAGAAATTTATTTTTAATGTCTTTTCTCCAAAAGCAACAATTATTGTATCGTTGGTGTGCTTCATCATTTGATCAACCGACATTTTGCCCCAAATCGCTTTGCTAGATGAAGTTAGCGATTCGATTCTAATAATTATTTGGGCATTTTCAGCTTTGCCATAAATAGATTTCATAGTCTTTTTATTTTTGATTTATATCAAAAATACAATTATACTGTATTCATTCTGTAAATTATGAATTAAATTTGTATTTCAATAAATAAAAATAGAAAACATAATATACCCAGCTCCGCAATCCCGAAATTTCGTGACTAACTTTGAGGTAATGACTTTCGGTTTTCAACCGATTTTGTTTTTAGTTATTCAATTTCTATTTCACCCAGCTCCTCAAATTCTCCCGCTGTTTGAATCTCCAAAAAATAATTTTATAAACTATCTTGAAAAATTATATTTGTATAATCTTATAATTTTAAAAACCAACTATGAACACTATTTTCAAAACTGTAAGTTCTTCTCATATCAGTATTTCACAATTGATGTTGCCTTCGCATACCAATTTTAGTGGCAAAATTCACGGCGGTTTCATTTTGTCGTTGCTCGATCAAATTGCGTTTGCTTGCGCCTCCAAATTTTCGGGAAATTATTGTGTAACGGCTTCTGTCGATACTGTCAATTTCTTGAAGCCTATTGAAGTTGGCGAACTCGTGACTATGAAAGCCAGTGTAAATTATGTGGGCAAAAGCTCGATGGTTATAGGCATTCGAGTGGAGGCTGAAAACATCCAAACTGGAGTTGTCAAGCATTGCAATTCTTCTTATTTTACGATGGTTTCTAAAGACAAAGAAGGCAATAATGCTAGAGTTCCAGGTTTGCTACTCTCTAATGCTGATGATATCAGACGTTTTCAAAACTGTTTAAAGCATCTCGCATTAAAAAAAGAAATCAGTGCCCAAAATCCTACTACCAATTTTGATTCTATTGAATCTATTTTGAGTTCTAATTTGTATAATGTGAAGTTGGAATTACAGTAATTGTATTTTAATCTAAAGGCTATTTTGGCTCCTTGGCAGCTCCGCAAAGTTTTCCGACTTTAAGGTTATGACATTCGGTTTTCAACCCATTTTGTTTTACGTTATTTAATTTCTATGTCAGTCACTGACTGATGAACACAGCCTCAAAGTCCGATACTTTGCGGAGCGAGAATCATAAAGTATTCAAAAATGTATTGATTTACCGTTTTATATTGGTGAATTTTGGTATTCAAAACTCATACTATGAAAAAGAAAATACTAGTTTTGGGAAGTGCAGCACTCCTCACAGCGACTTTATTTGCTATGAATTCTTGCTCTTCTATTCCCAATAGAGCAAACCCAATTCAAAAATTTGACAAGGAAAAATATTTAGGTAAATGGTACGAAATAGCAAGACTGGATTTTGTGTTTGAAAAAAATTTAAATAACACCACCGCCGAATATTCATTAAACGATGATGGCAGTATTAAAGTAGCAAATAAGGGTTACAATTATATAAAAAATAAAAATGTAGAATCAATAGGGAAGGCAAAGTTTGTGAATGACTCCAATGAGGGAAGATTAAAAGTTTCCTTTTTTGGTCCATTTTATTCGGGATATAATATACTGGCAATAGATTCCGAGTATAAATATGTTTTAGTTGTGGGCAAAAATATCAAGTACATGTGGTTGCTTTCACGTGATAAAACAATGCCCGAAAACACTAAAGAAAAATATTTAAAAATAGCGAAAGATTTAGGTTTCGATACTTCTGCGCTAATTTGGGTAAAACATGATTAAATTTGTTTTGGTAAAAGGAACCTTCATTTACTAAACCCATTTCGTGAGAATTTTCAAATTCTTTATTTAATTCGTAAATATGCATTTCAATAAAAAACAATAAAAATGAAACAGATAGGCTGGATAGGTCTTGGCAATATGGGGACACCAATGGCTAGCAACTTGTCAAAGGCAGGTTTTCCATTAACAGTATTCAACAGAAGTACTGAAAAAGCAAAACCGTTTGAAAATACCAATGTTAGAATTGCCCAAAACATCACGGAATTAGTCACTCAATCCGACATTATTTTTACTATGTTGAGCAATGATGAAGCGGTAGCGATGGTCTATGACGAAATTCTGGGGATGGAAGCCGCAGAAGGCAAGCTTTTTATTGATATGAGTACGATTTCGGAACAACTTTGTGTGAGTATTGCTCAAAGATTGAAACAAATAAACGCTTCATTTCTTGATGCTCCCGTTGCAGGAAGCACGCAACCCGCAGCCAATGGAACCTTGACCATTATGGTGGGAGGTGATGCTGCTGATCTAAGTATTGCATTGCCTTATTTTGAAAAATTGGGAAAATTTATCAAGCATACAGGCCCAAATGGGAAAGGAATTGCGACCAAATTGAGCGTGAATTATTACCTCTCTATTCTGTATTTGGGATTAGCAGAAACGGTATTATTTGCCGAAAATAATGGTATTGATCGCTCTGATTTATTAGAAATCATCAACGAAAGTGCCTGCGGAAGCGGTGCTTCGAAGGTGAAAACGCCAATGCTGATAAACGAAGATTACAGTCCCGCCTTTGCCTTGAGTTTAATGTATAAAGACATACTTTTAGCTCAAAAAAACGGAGTGAATTTTCCTTTAACGGCTGCAATAATTGAGACTTACACCCAAGCTTTGAATTCGGGAATGGGAAATCAGGATGTAATTTCGATTATTAAATATTTGAAATAATAATGATAAATATGGACTGGGTTTCTCTATTCAGATTCATATTGAGAACAAACGATTTGGTTTAAAGTTGGATGTCAAAACGGGTTTTTGAAATCAACACAAATAACTAATATTTTTTGTAAATTTGCACCTCAATAAAAAACAATAAAAATGGAAAACGGAATATATGCTAAATTCAACACCTCAAAAGGGTCAATTTTAGTAAAACTGACACACGATTTAACTCCTGGAACTGTAGGGAATTTTGTTGCTCTTGCAGAAGGAAATATGGAGAATAAAGTAAAACCTCAAGGGGTAAAATTCTATGATGGATTAAAATTTCATAGAGTAATTCCAGATTTTATGATTCAAGGAGGATGTCCGCAAGGAACGGGAACTGGAGATCCAGGATACAAATTTGATGACGAGTTTCACCAAGATTTGCGTCACGATGCACCTGGAGTTTTATCTATGGCAAATTCAGGTCCAGGAAGCAACGGTTCTCAATTTTTTATAACCCATGTTGCAACACCTTGGTTAGATAATAAACATACTGTTTTTGGAAATGTAATCGAAGGTCAAGATGTTGTTGATGCAGTTGCTCAAGGTGATATTTTAGAATCGGTTGAAATTCTAAGAGTTGGAGATGAAGCTAAAAACTGGAATGCCATTGAAGCTTTCGTAGGTTTGAAAGGTGCTAGACTTAAACGTGCTGCAGCTTTAAAAGCAGAATCAGAAGCAAAAATGGAAAAATTGGCTGCTGGTTTCGAAAAAACAGAAAGTGGTTTGCGTTACCAATTCATCCAAAAAGGAGACGGAAAACAGGCAGAGAACGGAAAAACTGTTTCTGTACATTATGAAGGTTCATTAGAAAACGGAAAAGTTTTTGATTCTTCTTATCCAAGAAAAAAACCAATCGAATTCAAATTAGGAATAGGTCAAGTTATCGAAGGATGGGACGAAGGAATCGCTTTATTGAAAGTAGGTGACAAAGCTCGATTCGTTATTCCATCTGATTTAGGATATGGTCCAGCTGGAGCAGGAGGAGTGATTCCGCCAAACGCAACTTTGATTTTCGATGTAGAATTGATGGACGTGAAGTAAAAAAGTGTTCAGTGGTCAGTTCCGATAGCTATCGGAATTAGTGGTCAGTGATTCGTTTTATAAAAAGAGGATCCCAATATTTATATAGATATTGGGATTTTTTATGTCCATATTCGTCATTTCGACTAGCAAGAGAAATCTCATTTGATGCTCCCTTTATGAGATTCCTCGTTCCTCGGAATGACAAATAAATGGATTATTATTTTTTCCACTTAATACTACAACCCATACTTGGTTTTTGATTAGGATTGATGATTCTGTTGTAAAGCACGCCGTCAATGGCGCTACGCAAATCACTTCCACTTAATGGAATTCCGTTTCCAGGTCTACTATCGTCGAGTTTACCGTGATACACTAATTTATCTTGATTGTCAAATAGGAAGAAATCTGGTGTACAAACAGCATCATACGCTTTTGCCACATCTTGCTTTTCATCATATAAATAGGGAAATTCAAAATTATTTTCGAAAGCGAATTCAGTCATTAAGTCTGGTGCGTCCTGCGGAAAATTTAGAGCGTCATTACTTGATATTGCTGCTACACCAATACCTTGTACACGATAATCATTAGCAATTAAAACCACCTCACGAATAACGTGATGCACAAACGGACAGCGGTTGCAGATAAACATAATGAGTGTTCCTTTTTCGCCTTTTATATCTGAAAAGGTGAAAGTATCAGCAGAATTGGTGTCTTTTAAATAAAATTCATGAGCAATAGTTCCAAGTGCTAGCATATTCGATTGGGTTTGTGACATTTTACCTTTCAATTTTAAAGTTTAAAGGTAAGAAAAAAGGATTGTTTTAATTTGAAAACTGTAAATTTGGAAAGCAAAAAAATTCAAATTTTAAACAAACGATGGATTTAACTTGGTCAGAATTCGAAAAAGTAGAAATGAGAGTAGGAACAATTCTTGAAGTCAATGATTTTCCAGAAGCTCGAAAACCCGCTTACCAACTCACAATTGATTTTGGCTCAGAAATTGGTATTCGAAAAACTTCCGCTCAAATCACAAAACGGTATCAAAAAGAGGCGTTGATTAATAGACAAGTTGTAGCTGTTGTGAATTTTCCAAAGAAGCAAATCGGGAAATTTATGAGCGAGTGCCTAGTTTTGGGTTCAGTAGGCGAGGATAATGACATTGTATTGTTGCAACCTGATTTTGTAGTCGATAACGGATTGCTAATAGGATAAAAAGTTAATAAATTGCCTCGGTTGTATTTCAAGGTATTGGAAAATATCTAAGCAGAGCTAAAAGAAATTAAATCTAACATTAAAAATCCCAAAATTTCACCTCAGAGTTACTTTTTAACCTATTTTTGTTATTATATCAATCGTTAAATATTGATTTACAAAATTAATCCTGAAAATTATCAAATAAAATTTCTATGAAAAAATCGTTGCTTTCATTCGTTTTAATTTCCTTTATAACTCTAGTATCTTCTGCTCAACAACCCAAACCAGAACAAGCTGCGGTAGCAAAAAATCCCGTTGCAAAAGAAGAAAATTATGCAGCAAATATTACATTCAATCCCGATTCGAAAGTGGTGACACAACACACCACAACTATTAAAGGGCAACGTGTTCCTTTTCAGGCTACTGCTGGCACAATGCCAGTTTGGGATGAGGAAGGAAAAGTAATGGCTGGTTTGTTTTATACGTTTTACGAACGGTCTGATGTGAAAGACCACGCTACACGACCTTTGGTTATTTCATTTAATGGAGGTCCTGGTTCAGCTTCGGTTTGGATGCAAATTGCGTATACAGGTCCAAAATTATTAATCATTGATGATGAAGGATATCCTATTCAACCTTATGGAATCAAGGAAAATCCGTACTCGATTTTAGATATCGCCGATATTGTTTATGTAAACCCAGTTAATACAGCGTATTCGAGAGCAATAAATAAAGATATTCCAAAGGAGAAATTTTTTGGAGTAAATGCAGACATTAAATATTTGGCTACTTGGATTAATAGTTTTGTGACTCGAAATAATCGTTGGGCTTCTCCCAAATATCTCATTGGCGAAAGCTATGGTACGACGAGAGTTTCAGGACTAGCGCTAGAATTGCAAAATAGCCAATGGATGTATCTGAACGGAGTAATTCTAGTATCACCAACTAAATTAGGTATTGAACGAGGTGTAGCTTCTGAAGCAGCGCTTAAATTACCCTATTTTGCTGCCACGGCTTGGTATCATAAAATGTTGGATGCTGATTTGCAGCAAAAAGATTTAACGGATATGTTACCAGAAGTGGAGAATTTCACCATAAATGAACTTATTCCAGCGTTAAGCAAAGGCGGATTTTTAGACGAAAACAAGCGAAAAGAAATGGCGAAAAAAATAGCTCGTTATTCTGGACTATCTGAGAAAGTGATTCTGCAAAATAATTTAGATGTGCCATTAAATTATTTTTGGAAAGAATTATTGCGGGATAAAGGATTTACTGTGGGACGACTAGATTCTCGTTACAGAGGAATTGACCGCAAGGATGCTGGTGAAAATCCAGATTTTAACTCAGAACTAACTTCTTGGTTGCATTCGTTTACACCAGCAATCAATATGTATCTTCGCAACAATCTCAATTACAAAACTGATTTAACCTATAATATGTTTGGATCCGTTAGACCATGGGACAATAAAGGAGATGCAACAGGCGAAAATTTGAGGCAAGCGATGGCTCAAAACCCCTATTTGCACGTGATGGTGCAATCAGGATATTATGATGGAGCTTGTGACTATTTTAATGCCAAATATGATCTTTGGCAAATGGATCCTAGCGGAAGGCTTAAAGATAGAATGTCGTGGAAAGGTTATCGTAGCGGACATATGATGTATCTTCGAAAGGCAGATCTTGAAGCAGGTAATGAAGATATAAGAGAATTTATTAAACTTTCTACCCCAAAATCAGGTCAACCAGCCAAATATTAGGATTAGTAAAAGATAAAAAAAATCCGAAAATCTTTCGACTTTCGGACTAATTAGGGGTTGGTTAGTTATTTTTGGTATTTGTATTAAAATTAAATGTCATCAAATTCAATATCTGTAAAACTTGATGTTGATGGCAATTCTGATTCTTCTATTGTTTTTTCGTAATCATATTCTTTTTTGAAGTCTTTTTGGTGTCTTTCAGAGATTACTTCCTCGCCTTTGTGGTTCAAAACATAAGAAGTCATTTCTTCTAGAATTTCAGCGAAAGCGGCAAAATCTTCTTTGTATAAATATATTTTGTGTTTCTTGAAGTGAAAAGAACCATCAGCTTCAGTAAATTTTTTGCTTTCGGTAATGGTAATATAATAATCATCAGCTTTTGTAGCTCTCACATCAAAGAAATAAGTTCTTCTTCCAGCTCGTAAAACTTTCGAAAATATTTCTTCTTTTTCTAACATATCATTTTCTCTCATAATCATTCTGTCAATTTAGTGTTGTTAAATTGTAATCAAAAATCTAAAAAATAGTTGTATTACACAACAATTATTGCAATTCTTTTTCAGAAAGTTGTTTCAAATACAAGTCGGCATAATAGCCTTCTTGATTTATCAATTGATTATGAGAACCTTGCTCTATAATCCGGCCTTCTTCGAGGATAATAATTCGGTCTGCATTTTTTGCTGATGAAACCCTATGACTGACAATAATTGTGGTTTTGTCCTTGCAAATTTCCTGAAGATTATTCAAAATTGCCTCTTCGGTTTCAGTATCTACAGCTGATAAACAGTCATCAAAAAGTAAGATTTTTGGATTTTTGATAATTGCTCTTGCTATGGAAACCCGTTGTTTTTGACCACCTGAAAGTGTAATTCCTCGCTCGCCAAGAATGGTGTCATATTGCTTATTGAAATCCATAATATTGTTATGGACCACTGCACTCTTTGCAGCAGCTTCAACTTCCTCATCAGTGGCATTTTCTTTACCAAACTTGATATTATTCCTGATAGTATCAGAAAATAAAAAAGCATCTTGTGGCACAATCCCGATGCTGTTTCGCAAATCATATAAGTTTACGGTGCTAATTTCTTTTTCATCAACTGTAATGCGACCTTCGGTGACATCATACAAACGAGAAATCAAGGAAATAATAGTCGATTTTCCCGAACCTGTTTTTCCTAAAATCGCCAAAGTTTCGCCTTGGTGAACAGTGAAACTTACATTTTGTAATGCTTTAATATTGGTGTCCTCATAAGTGTAGCTCACATTTTCGAAGGAAATTGCACCATTGATTATTGATTTTTCGGGGTTTTTATTTTGAATTTCTGGTACGATTTTCAGGAATTCATTGATTCGTTTTTGCGATGCTTCGGCTTCCTGAACCATAGAAGAAACCCAGCCTAATGAAGCCACTGGCCAAGTCAACATATTGACATAAAGTATAAACTCGGCGATGGTTCCAATACTTTTTATAGTTCCGTTGATGTACATTAATCCACCAAAATAAATGACAACTAAGTTGCTGATACCGATAAGTGCCAACATTAATGGCCCAAATAAAGCTTGAATTCTTGCTAAACTCAAGCTTTTACTTTTGCTTTCATTGGCCAATTCTATCATATTGTTTTGATGTTGGTCTTCTAATGAATAGGCTTTAATCACTCGAATTCCAGAAAATATTTCTTGGGTAAAACTAGAAACTTTGGATAAATACTGCTGAAAAACGGTGCTTCTTTTATTGATTTCTGAACTTATCTTAAAAATTGCATACGACAAAATAGGCAATGGTAGCAAGGTGTACAAAGTGAGTCTTGGCGAAACTGCAAACATATAGGCAATAACTATCGCAAACCGAATAAGTGTGTTTATGGTGTACATAACGGCCGGACCCACATACATTCTCACTTTAGAAACATCCTCACTGATTCGGTTCATTAAATCTCCCGTTCGGTTTTGTTTATAGAAATTCTGGGAAAGGTTTTCGTATTGCCTAAACACTTCGTTTTTTAAATCGAATTCGATGTGGCGTGACATTACGATTAGTGTTTGTCTCATCAAAAAAGTTAGGAAGCCTGCAATAATTGTGGTGGCAATAATCAGTAAAATATTGGAAATTAATTCCTGTTGAATGTCGGTTTTTGCAACAGTTTTATCTTTTGCAAATGCTTCTATTATTGTAAAAGATTTGCTGATTAATTTGGGTGTAAATAACGAAAATATCTGAGCTACAATGGTAATAATGATGCCTATTAAAAAGCTGTATTTATATTTGACGAAATATTTATCTAAATAACGTAATTCTTTCATGATGATTTAATAATCTAAGGAATTCCAAAGGTAAGATGAAATTCAGATATTTTTCAAGTTTAATTCTGTTTTAAAAGATGAAATTCTTATTTTTGCAAACTAATTTAATAAAAGTTCTTACAAGGTGGTAAACAGAAGACATATTCGCGTCAAGGTTATGCAATCCATTTATGCGATGCATCAAAACGGGTCAGATGATTTAGAAAAAGAAGAAAAATTCCTTTTTCATAGTATAGACGCCATCCAGGATTTATACCTTATAATGCTTTCCTCATTGATCGAAATTTGTAAAAAAGAAACTATTTTTTTGCATAAATCAAGTCAGAAACATCTTGCCACTCCACAGGAACGCAAACCCAATGAAAAGTTTATAAAAAACGCTGTTTTTCAATTACTTGCCGATAATAATTCTTTGAGTATTGCTCTCGAAAATCGCAAAATTAACAATTGGACATTAAACGACGATTATATTCTATTACTTCTTAATGACATAAAGCAAAGCAAATTGTATGCTAGATATATGAGCAATGCTGTCAACACTTTCGAAGAAGACAAAGAATTTATTGTTGAATTGTTTATGGATGTGATAGTCCCAAATGAAAAATTATACGATTATCTCGAAGACAACAAGTTAACATGGGTTGATGATATTCCGTTAGTGAACACACATATCATTAAGCAATTGAAAGCTTTAAAACCTATTGAAGAGGGAAATTTTAGGGTTCCAAAATTATTCAAAGACAATGAAGACCGAGATTTTGTGAAAGACTTGTTTAGAAAAACAATTTTGAACGAAAAGGAATTGGCTAAAGAATATGATGACAAAACACCCAATTGGGACAGTGATCGAATTGCAGAAATAGACACTATTATTCTTAAAATGGCAATTTGCGAATTTTTGAAATTCCCATCAATTCCTGTTAAAGTTACTCTCAATGAATATTTAGAAGTTGCCAAAGAATATTCTACTCCCAAAAGTAGTATTTTTATCAACGGAATTTTAGACAATTTAGTAAAAGAGCTACAGACCAGCGAGAGAATTATAAAAGTGGGTCGTGGATTAATGTAAACGTGAAAAGAACAAATTACAAAAGACAAATAACAATAATTAAACAACAAAAAAACAATTCAAAATTATGGAACAATTAACTCAATTTGCACCTTTTTTATTAATGTTCGTAGTTATCTATTTCTTTATGATTAGACCGCAACAAAAAAGAGCAAAGCAAGAAAAAGAATTCGAAAGTGCTTTAAAAGTAGGTGATAAAATCATCACAAAAAGTGGACTTCACGGTAAAGTTGCTGAGGTTTCAGAAACTACTGTTGTCATCGAAACTATGGCTGGAAAATTGAAGATGGAGCGTTCTGCTATTTCTATGGAAATGAGCGCTGCTTTGAACAAGAAATAATTGTTAATTTTCCAATTCCTTTTTTAGGAAATAACATTTCAATAAAAAGTCCCAATTCTAATATATGAATTGGGACTTTGTATTTTTATGTTAACAAAGAAGACTATTATTTTTTCTTGCTTTTATTCTTTTTGTTTTTCTTTGCTTTTGCAGCTTTTGCTTTAGCCTTTTTTTCTTTGGCTTTCGCTTTTACTTTCGCTTTTTTCGCTTTTTCCTTTTTCGCTTTTTTCGCTTTTTTTTCTTTGGCTTTAGCTTTTTCTTTAGCCTTAGCTTTTTTCTCTTTTTCTTTTTCTTTTTCTTTCATCTTATTTTTTTCTTTTTTTGATAGATCCTCAATTATAATAATAGTTTCTTCTGTAATTACAACTTCTGGGGTTTCTTCAACTACAGGAATTTCAATAACAGGCTTAACAACTGCTCTAGATGCTCTTGGAGCTCGAGTTGCTGCTGCTGCTTTGGTTACTACCGCTGTTTTAGGAGCTGCTACTTTTCGTGGTGCTCTGGGCGTTCTAGGTTTAGGAGTTACTACTTCCTTAGGTGTCTCTTTTGTAATTTCATTGGTAATGCCTTCATTGTTTTCTTCCATAATGCTATTTTTAATGTTATAAATTGCTAATGTTAATTAATTGTAAATAAATAGTTACCAAATGTAGTGATTAAAACAATCCGCCAATGTTAAGTTTTTACTTCAATTTTTTTCAAAAAAAAACCATCGAATGATGGTTTTTTAATAATTATGTCGAACTTCTATTACTTTATTTTGTAAGAGGTTTTGCCGTTAATTCTGCAATTCTTACAATCACCTCTACAGCTTTTTGCATACTCTCTACTGGAACATATTCGTATTTTCCGTGAAAGTTATGACCGCCAGCAAAGATATTAGGACACGGTAAGCCTTTGTAAGACAATTGACAACCATCAGTTCCGCCACGAATGGGTTTTATGATAGGTTTAATTCCCAGTTCTTTCATCGCTTTTTCTGCGATATCAACAATATGTTTTACGGGTAAAACCTTTTCTTTCATATTATAATATTGGTCTTTTACTTCAGCAATTACGATGTCTTCACCAAATTGTTTTGCAAATTTTTTATTGAATTTCTGAGCGATTTTAGCAATTAACTCTTTGCGTTTTTCGAATTTTTTCTTGTTGTGATCTCTGATGATGAGTTCTAAAACGGTTTCTTCTATACTTCCGGTTAAATGATGAACGTGAAAAAATCCCTCGTAACCTTTCGTTTCTTGGGGCGTTTCACCTTTGGGCAATTCGTTGATAAAATCATTGGCTATGAGCATTGAATTGATCATTTTACCTTTGGCATAACCTGGATGAACACTTTTGCCTTTGAACGTAATTTTGGCTCCAGCTGCATTAAAATTTTCGTATTCTAGTTCGCCTACTTGACTTCCGTCCATAGTGTATGCCCAATCACATTCAAATTTTTCAACATCAAAATGATGAGCACCGCGACCAATTTCCTCATCGGGAGTAAAACCCACTCGTATTTTTCCGTGTTTGATTTCTGGATTATTGATTAGGAATTCCATTGCCGTCATAATTTCTGTAATTCCAGCTTTGTCATCTGCTCCTAAAAGTGTTGTTCCGTCTGTTGTAATTAGGGTTTG
>CALPPA020000026.1 GCA_943325355.2 Klebsiella pneumoniae
ATTTTCATCACAAGATTACTTGCTTGTTCTTCGGCAGGAATAAAATCCAAAATTGTAGGGTTCACAACTCTGGTATATTTTGGAATTTCAATATCCGAAGTTGCAGAAACCAAAACGCGTTTGTTCAGTTTGGATAATTTCCCAATGATGAAAGACATCTGCTCGTGAAAACCCAATTGCAAAGACTTGTCAAATTCGTCAAGTATCAAGGTTTCAATTTTGTCCAAACGAAAAGTGCCTCGGTCGATATGATCGGCAATTCTTCCCGGAGTTCCAATTAAAACTGCCGGTGGATTGCTTAAGTTTTTAATTTCGGTTTCAATTGAATGTCCACCGTAACACACATTTACTTTATAATCGGTTCCCATTTTTTTCCAAACTTGCTCAATTTGCAATCCTAATTCACGCGATGGAACCAGAATCAAACATTGCACAGACAATATTTCGGGTTTCAACATTTCGAAAATAGGCAACAAGAAAGCGAGTGTTTTCCCTGAACCTGTAGGCGAAAGCAGTAAAATATTGTTGTCGCTAAGAATTGTTTCTTGGGCGGCAACTTGCATTTCGTTTAGGGTTGAAATGCCTAAATTGAGTAATATATTATTGGAATGGTGCTTTTTATTCATTTTGCAAAGGTAAAGCCAATTATGAATAAAAAATTAAAGAATTACGAATTATTAAAAATTCAATCTATACAATATGTTCTTCCTCGAACAATAATTTAATATTTTCGTATGATTTTTTTAAGGCTTCAGGAATATCATTCGGGTGTAGCCAGACTGCTTTTTCAATGCCTTCTTCAATTTGTCCAATTGGAATTCCTTCAAAATCAGAAGTCATTTCGAACCAATGGGTAATTTTTAGTCTATAAACCCCATTTCGTTTGAAAATATGATAGGTTTTTTGGAGTTTTTTGGTGATTTTTAAATTATTGACCCCTGTTTCTTCTTCCACTTCACGCATTGCAGTTTCTTCAATCTCTTCCCATTTTTCAGTCCCACCCTTGGGTAAATCCCATTTTCCATTTCTAAAAATAAACAACACCTCGCCTTTCTTGTTGTAAACTAAACCGCCGCCAGCTTTAGAAACAGGAATTTTGGATTTTAACGTTTTTAGAATCTCTTTCTCATCAGGATGATAGAGATAGGCTTTTTGAATTTTATTTTGAAAAATTTTGACGATAAGTTGGACAATATCAACACTTTCTAACAAAAATAGTTGAAAATTAGTCTCCTTAGAGATTTCATTTGTCAAAAAAAGTGGTTTGTCGTTCACAAAAACTTTATACATTTGTATTATGATATTTAATAAAGATACTGCCGAAAAAACTGCCGAATTACTTTTGCAAATAAATGCAATTAAATTGAATCCAAGAAATCCTTTTACATGGGCTTCGGGATGGCAATCACCAATTTATTGTGACAACCGAATAATTTTGTCTTTTCCAACCATTAGAAATTATATTCGAGATGAGTTTACAAAAAATATTGAAAAACAATTTGGCAAGCCAGATGTTATTGCTGGCGTGGCCACAGGAGCTATTGGAATTGGAATTTTGGTTGCAGAAAGTATGGGATTACCATTTGTGTATGTTCGTCCAGAGCCCAAAAAGCATGGGAGACAAAACCAAGTAGAGGGTTTTCTTCAAAAAGGACAAAATGTTATCATTGTAGAAGATTTAATCAGTACCGGAAATAGTAGTTTACTTGCTTTTGAAGCCTTGCGCGCTGCTGGAGCCAACGTAAAAGGGATGGCTGCTATATTTACATATGGTTTTGACGTCGCTGAAGAAAATTTTAAAAACGCCAATCTTGACCTGTTTACATTGAGCAATTATCAACATCTATTGAACTTGGCTGTTGCCAAAAGATACATTACAGAAAGCGAGGAAGAAACCTTGAGAGAATGGAATTTGAGCCCGTCGACTTGGAATGTAGAAGTATAAAACTAAAAAAAAATAATTGAGGATTTGTAGATTACTTCCGTCCTCGCAATCATACAAAGATGAATTTAGAAAGTCCAAGAGTTACAGTCGAAAAATCAGCTTCAGCATTATTTGATTTGTTAAGTGATGTTAAAAATTTCGAAAAATTAATGCCAGAAAATATTGCAAAATTTGAAGTTATTGGTGACGATGCCTTTATTTTTGGACTAAAAGGAATGCCGGAAATAAAGTTAAAAATGAAAGAGAAAATAGCGCCTAACAAATTAGTTCTTGGAGCTGCAAGTGACAAATTACCTTTCACATTAGTAGCTGATATTAATTCGGTTTCTGATAATTCATCTAATGTACAATTACTTTTTGAAGGCGAATTTAACGCGATGATGGCGATGATGATTAAAGGTCCCATCGGGAAATTTATCGATACTTTAGCAGGAAATATGGGAAAATTGTAAATTCTGAAGCATTATAAATATGAACCTTTTAGTGAAAACTAAAAGGTTTTTTTGTTGAAAAAAATTCAATACAACATCTGAATTTCCTTAATATCAAACTCTGAAACCGTGTCGTTGTCTAAAAGAATTTGAAGCATCCCAATTCCAGAAACCCCTTGAATAATTCCCATAAAGTTTTGTTGATTATAATCTGCAAATGGCATTGGAATTCCTTTTTTAAAGAGACTATTGGTGTAATCAAACCTCAATGATTCCTTATTTTTATTCCAAGACTGTATGTTTTTTTCCATCTCTTCAACAATTTTTAAAAGAATTTCTTCTTTATTAAAAGTAGCATTACAAATTGAGGCTAGAGAAGATGCTTTGGGTAGATTTTCAAAATTCGTTTGATTGACATTCAAGCCGAAACCCACAATTGAAATAATAGCACCATTACTTTTTATGCTATTTTCAATCAAAATTCCGCCTATTTTTTTATTGTATGACATAATGTCGTTTGGCCATTTAATACTTAATTCAGGAATAGAGAAATCTTCTAATACATTCAATATCGAGACAGAAACTACAATATTAATATCAAATATTTGGTTAATATCTGTAACAAAATCTCTAACCAAAATACTCATTATTAGATTTTTACTCTTCTCAGAAACCCATATGGAACCCATTTGACCTTTGCCATGGGTTTGACTTTCGGCAGAAACTACAGTAAAGTTTTCAACTAACTGATTGTTCGACAATCCTTTTAGGAACTCATTTGTAGAATCTATGGCATCGAGTTTGATTAGTTTCATTAGAAGTTTTTTTGTGAAACAGAATTTAATATTATGTTAAGGTTCAAAAATAATCACAAAAAGTGGTAACTTTACAAACTTATTTAAAATAATTGATGACAAAAAAAACAATAAATAATGATGTTCTACTAGCAAATATCATTAAGGGAATTGAAGAAGTGAAGGGCAATGATATAGATATTCTGGATTTAAGAGAAATAGACACCGCAGTTTGCGACTATTTTATCATCTGCAATGGAAACTCAAACACTCAAGTTAACGCTATAGTTAACTCTATCCAAAAAACAGTTTCAAAAGAAATCAAAGATAAACCTTGGCACGTTGAAGGCACTGATAATGCTGAATGGGTTCTTATGGACTATGTAAATATAGTAGTTCACGTTTTCCAAAAACATATTCGAGAATACTATAACATCGAAAGTCTTTGGGGTGATGCTAAAATTACCACAATCGTAAATAAATACTAAAGAAATATACCTCAAATGGCAAATAATAATCCAAATTCGAATAAATTTAAAGTAAGTCCATGGTTGATTTACACTGCTATACTATTAATTTTCTTATTCATAAGCTTTATATCTGGCGGATCCAGCTTTCAGGAACCTGCACAATTAACTTCTTCAAATTTTAATTCTTATTTAGAAAAAGGCGAAATTGAAAAAGTTATTGTTTATAATAAATCAGAAGCGGAAGTATTTCTTACTGCTGCAGCATTAAAAAATGCGGCCAATAAAAAAGTGGCAAACGATGTTTTTAATCGTCCAAACAAAGGACCTCATTATACTTTTGTTATTGGAAACGATCAACTATTTCAAACTAAATTAGAGAAAGCAGTTGCCGAAGGAAAATTAAAAGATTTTAATTTCTTACCAAAAAACAATTGGTCCGATATTCTAATAAGCCTATTACCTATCATCATTATTATTGGAGTTTGGATTTTCATAATGAGAAGAATGTCAGGTGGCGGTGCCGGTGGCGGCCAAATTTTCAATATTGGAAAATCGAAAGCCAAGCTTTTTGACGAAAAAACAGATATAAAAACTTCTTTCAAAGATGTTGCAGGTTTAGAAGGTGCTAAAGAAGAAATACAAGAAATTGTTGAATTTTTGAAAAATCCAGAAAAATATACCAACCTAGGTGGTAAAATTCCAAAAGGAGCTTTGCTTGTTGGCCCACCAGGAACAGGAAAAACCTTATTAGCAAAAGCTGTAGCGGGAGAAGCACAAGTTCCATTTTTCTCTTTATCAGGTTCTGATTTTGTTGAAATGTTTGTTGGAGTTGGTGCATCCAGAGTTCGGGATTTATTCAAACAAGCCAAAGAAAAATCACCAGCAATTATCTTTATTGACGAGATTGATGCTGTGGGTAGAGCTAGAGGAAAAAATAATATGTCAGGCGGAAATGATGAACGTGAAAATACATTGAACCAATTACTGACAGAAATGGATGGTTTTGGAACGAATTCGAATGTGATTGTTTTAGCTGCAACAAATAGAGCCGATGTACTTGACAAAGCCTTGATGCGTGCTGGTCGTTTTGATAGACAAATTTTTGTAGACTTGCCAGATATTCGCGAACGCGCTGAAATTTTCAAGGTTCACCTTGCTCCTTTGAAAAAAATTGAAGGTCTTGATACCGACTTTTTAGCCAAACAAACTCCTGGTTTTTCTGGAGCTGATATTGCCAATGTATGTAATGAAGCAGCATTGATCGCAGCCAGAAATAATAAAACGGCTGTTGATAAACAAGATTTTCTTGATGCTGTTGACAGAATCGTAGGTGGTCTTGAAAAGAAAAATAAAATTGTAACTCCTGACGAAAAGAAAGCCATTGCAATTCACGAAGCAGGTCACGCAACAGTTAGCTGGATGCTCGAACACGCAGCGCCATTGATAAAAGTTACGATTGTTCCTAGAGGCCAAAGCCTTGGAGCAGCTTGGTATTTACCAGAAGAACGCTTGATTGTTAGAACAGACCAAATGCTAGACGAAATGTGTGCAACAATGGGGGGAAGAGCTGCTGAAAAGGTAACTTTCGATAGAATTTCGACGGGAGCACTTAGCGATTTAGAAAAAGTAACTAGACAAGCTCGTGCAATGGTAACCATTTATGGTTTGAATGACAAAATAGGAAATGTTACGTATTATGATTCAACTGGGCAAAGCGAATATAGTTTTTCTAAACCGTATTCAGAGGAAACTGCCAAGACCATTGACAAAGAAATTTCAATGTTAATTGAAAGCCAATACGAAAGAGCTATTAAAATATTGGAAGAAAATAAAGATAAATTGAATCAACTTGCAGACATCTTAATTGAGAAAGAAGTGATTTTCAAAGATGACTTAGAAACAATATTCGGAAAAAGAACATTCGATGCAAATCTTGAAGAAGTAGTCTCTTAATAAGATAAAACATATATTATTTTAAAATCTTAATTCAAAAGTGACTTTTGAATTAAGATTTTTTTATCTTTGAACGTTTTCAAATAGTTTATAAAGTAGTATAGAAAAATATGAGTCTTTTTAGAAAAATTTTTGGTTCAAATAACCCAGATCCTGAGGGAGTAAATGAAAGCGAATACAGTAAATTCTCTCCAGATAATGATGCGCCTTTAGAAGAGCAGTTCATCTATAATTTTAAAAAAAATGGCGGTAAATTTCTATACTGTGAAAATGAAACCGAAGTAAAAGATCATTTTGAAAATATACTCGTAGAAAATGACTGGTTCGAAGGTGAAGCTTTATGTTACGAACCCAAACTTTTCGCTACACTTGAAGAAAATAAAATAACGCATCACAAAACAAAAAACCCTTTATTTCTTCTGGCAAATTGCGAAAACCTGATTGCTGACGAAGGTTCAGTATTATTTTCTTCTAAACAAATTAAGCAACATAAACCAAACGAACTCCCAACTAATATCATTATTTTAGCAACTACAAGTCAAATAATTGGAACTAAAAGTGACGGACTAAGTGTTATAAAAAAGAAATATATTAAAGATTATCCTACAAATATCACTACAATAAAGTATTTCGAAAAAGTAGAAGAGGAAGACTTTACTCAATATGGAAGTACTGCAAAAAATCTATATTTATTGCTTTTAGAAGACCAATAGGATGAATGAAACACTCAAGAGATCAATATCTGGAGCTTTTTATGTAGTTTTATTACTAGTTTCAATACTGTATTCGACTGAAAGTTTTTATATATTATTTGGCTTATTTCTCCTTATTGCTGTTGTAGAATTTTGTGATTTAATTCAACTCAATAAAATCACTTCAATACTTTTAGCAATAGTAATTTACCTTTTATTTTACGAAGCAAATCTCAAACATAACAATTTATTTTCGAATGATGTAGCGCATTATGCAACACTTACGGTGCTTGCAATAACACTTATTGTTTCAATTAAGGGTGTTTTATTTCTATTTGATGATAATGAAGTTAAATCAAATATTTTTTCAAAATACACTTACCTGATTGGTTACATAATCCTTCCGTTTGTTTTTATCACAAAAATTCCATTTGGTGAAAAAGGATACAATCCAAAAATTATTATCAGTATATTTATTCTTATTTGGACAAATGATACGTTTGCCTATATTGTTGGAAAATCAATGGGCAAAAGAAAATTATTTGAAAGAGTTTCTCCAAAGAAAACAATAGAGGGATTTATAGGAGGTGTATTATTTGCTGTAGTGGCAAGCTATATTATTTCTAAATATTATTTTGACCCAAAGGAATATTATTTTAAAAAGTCGGTTGCAATTTGGATGACAATTGCATTAATAGTGGGAGTTTTTGGCACCATTGGAGATTTAATTGAATCAAAATTCAAACGCGCTGCTGGCGTTAAAGATAGCGGAGCAATAATGCCTGGCCACGGAGGCATCCTAGATCGTCTAGATAGTGTTATATTTGTAGCACCAATTATATTTTTATTTTATCAAATTCTAAACTATGTTTCATAAAGAAGGCGCTCAATCTATATTACTAGGCACAGTTTTTACTGCTGTCGTGCTTTTATTATCAGATAAATTCATTGAAACCTATTGGATTCAAAAAACAATTCAAATAGCAACATTTGCTTTATTGATTATTATTTTACAATTTTTCAGAAACCCAAAACGCAACTTCATTCTCAATGAAAACGTAATTCTAGCTCCAGTTGACGGAAAAGTAGTTGTGATTGAAGAGGTTTATGAAGGCGAATATTTTAAAGAAAAACGCATTCAGGTTTCCATATTTATGTCTCCCTTAAATGTTCACGTAACACGATATGGACTTAGCGGTCTTGTAAAATTCAGTAAATATCATCCTGGAAAATTTCTTGTAGCTTGGCATCCAAAAGCAAGTGAAGAAAACGAAAGAACAACTATTGTAATCGAAAATAAAATGTTTGGCGAAGTACTATATCGTCAAATCGCTGGTGCTTTGGCACGAAGAATTGTCAATTATGCTAAAGAAGGACAACAAGTTATACAGTGTGACGACGCCGGTTTTATTAAATTTGGTTCAAGAGTAGACATCTTTTTACCTTTGGGAACACCCATAAATGTTGTGCTTAATCAAAAAGCAATTGGTGGTAAAACTATTATCGCTACAAAAATTAATGAGTAAAAAAGACTTAGATACGATGTTTCTTGAAGCCGTCGAAATTGCTTCAAATATGACTCAGGCATCATTACCACAAGATGTCCAACTAAGACTTTATGCATTTTACAAACAGGCAACGTACGGAACATTAAGCTACAATCATTCCGAAAGTTATGATTTAAGAAATGCGTTTAAAACCAATGCCTGGATTCAGATTAGCCATCTATCTATTGATGATGCCAAAGAACAATACATAGAAATTATAAATTCCTTGTTAGAAAAATAGTACTCAAAATGAAAAAGATAACTTTATTACTGTCAAATATACTTTTGCTTTCAGTTTTACTTTCCTGTAACAATAAAAAATATACTGAAGTTGTTGATGTGCCCTTGCCAGAAGTGGAGCAGAAAGTAGCAATAATGGGAGTTCCGGACGATGTAAAGGCCAATGATGGCTCATTCCAACTAGAGAAATTGCCCTATTCTTACAATGCATTGGCGCCAAATATCTCGGCATCAACAATGGAGAATCATTATTCCAAACATTATTTGACCTATACCAATAATTTGAATAAAGCGATAGCAGGAACACCATTGGAAAATCTCACCATCGAAGAAGTATTAGCAAAATTAGATACTAGCATTCCCGACATCAAAAATAATGCTGGAGGATATTACAACCATTCGTTGTATTTTAAGTGTATGGGGCCAAAAGCTGGAGGACAGCCGCAGGATACTCTCGCAGGAGCCATCACCAAAAAGTTTGGCTCTTTTGAAAACTTTAGTTCAGCTTTTAAAGACGAAGCCACGAAACAATTTGGCTCTGGATGGGTTTGGCTAATCGTGGATCGTTCTGGAAGCCTTCAAATTACAAGCTCCCAAAATCAAGACAATCCTTTGATGCGAAATGCACTAGTTCCCGGGAAACCAATCCTGGCTTTAGACCTTTGGGAACACGCTTACTACTTGGATTACCAATACAAAAGAAAAAATTATGTTGATGCTTTTTTCAATGTAATTAATTGGAAAAAAGTAGGTGAAAATTATGAAGAAACTTTGAAGAAATAATGAATCCAAAATCTAAACCCTGTTTCATCCCGAGGCTTCGGGACTGACAGGGTTAATATAATCTACAACTGAAAAATAAACGATTCTGAAGGAGCAATACTAATTTGCGCTTTTCCTTCCCCGTTTTCCACTCGCAATTGCACACTATTCTTGTGATACAATTGATCTGTAATTGTATAAGTTCCATCTTTCAAATTCCATTTTTGGATAATATCAGCTGGAATTCGTAGTTCGAAATTACTAGAAGCCAACGAATAAAAGTTAGTCACAACAATTAATTTTTGCGTGTCAGACCAACGAGTATAGGAATAAATCGCTATGTCATAACCAGGCGTAATATTGCGATTGGCAGTTTGTATTTCTTGGAAATTCCCCATCAATGCAGAACTATTGATAGAAAAATTCAACAATCGTTTATAAAAATCTCGCAAGTCTTTTTCCTCCTGAGAAAGTTGCCCTCCATCAAATTTTCCGCCATTCATCCATCTTTGATGATTAGGAACTCCAATATAATCAAAAATTGAAGTTCGGGAATGGGTTCCAAAACCAGCATTTTCATTTCCGGCTTCACCCACTTCTTGACCAAAATAAATCATTGTTGGAGAGGTGCTTATCGTTGCCGAAACAACCATTAATGGCTTCCCTTTTTCTGGTGTTCCTGCAAATTCAGGACTTGCCAAACGTTGCTCGTCATGATTATCTAAGAAATGCAACATATGATGTTCAATATCAGCCATTCGATGTTGAATATCGGTTAAGCCATCAGGCCATATTTTTCCTTGAATTACGGCTTTCAAATGATCGTAAGTTTCCACTTTGTCATACAAATAATCCATTTTTCCAAGGCGAATATAATTGCGATAT
Organism: Klebsiella pneumoniae; assembly: GCA_943325355.2. Taxonomy (GTDB): domain Bacteria; phylum Bacteroidota; class Bacteroidia; order Flavobacteriales; family Flavobacteriaceae; genus Flavobacterium. The sequence goes on from CALPPA020000026.1 coordinate 9,720, forward strand.
TCATTTGGATTATACACTTCTGCCATCAAGAAAGCATCTAGCTTTTTTACTTTTATCGCTGAATTCATATAACTCCAGAATTCATACGGCACCATTTCGGCCATATCATATCGGAAACCATCCACGCCTTTTTCAGTCCAATACAAGGCAATATCACGGAATTTTTTCCAAGAACTTGGAACATCTTTGTCCTTCCAAAAATCGAAATGTTCTTGACAAGATTTAGTTTCAAAACCTGCTGGAAGTTCTGGAAAATCTTTTGAACCATCAGGCCGAATACCATAATTTACTTTCACAGTTTCATACCAATCGTTTTTATCAGGCTTTGCCATTCTAGAACCGTTACCTGTCCATTTTGCAGGATATTCGTCGAATTTACCATCTATTAACGGATTACTTTCTCCGTTCAATGGTTTGGCTGTATCAGGAATTTCAAAACGCGTATTCGGAATATAATAAAAGTTATTGTCGCGTTTGTATTCTACCGAAACATCATCATCAGCACCAAAATCTTTTACACCTTTTGGGTTGCTTTTTCCTTCGTATTTTCGAGCAATATGATTGGGAACAATATCAATAATAACTTTCATTCCTGCTTTGTGAGTTCGGGCAATCAAGGTTTCAAATTCTTGTAAACGATTTGAAGGATTAACTGCTAAATCTGGGTTTACATTATAATAATCTTTCACAGCATAAGGCGAACCTGCACGTCCTTTTACTACTTCTGGATCATCGTTAGAAATACCAATTGAAGTATAATCTCGTACTAAAGCGTGATGCGGAACTCCGGTGTACCAAATAGATGTAACGCCCAAATCCTTGATTTCCTTCAAAGCTTTGTCCGTAAAATCATTGAACTTCCCTACTCCATTTTCCTCAATGGTTCCCCATGGTTTGTTGGTCGTATTTGTATTCCCAAATAATCGAGTAAAAACCTGATAAACAACTTCTTTATTTTGATTTACTGATTCCTTCTTTTCTGTTTTCATTTTTATTGCTGATGTTTTACAAGCTGCTGCCAAAAGTAATACGCTTATACTTGCAACAATAGTTATTTTTTTTATCATAATAATTTAATTTTCTTGATTTTTAGTGCTAATTGTGAAATCCAATCCAAATGAATTAACAACATCTAAATATACTATTTTTTAGCCATCAATTTGAGAATTATTCAAAAACTAATCATTAGAATTTGCACTACAACGAAATATAATTCCTTTTTGTTGATAAATTTTTTATCTAAATCGATTACTATTCAAATCGTTTGTCAAAAGTTGTAAATAAATCATAATATGGATAAGGGTTGCTTCCTTTTTCTTAAATTTGGCAAAAAATAAATCAATTGAAGAAAGTTTTCTTTTTCATAAGTTGTTGTTTGGTATTTGCTAATTTCCAAAATCTTTTGGCGCAAACACCTAAAAAAATTCTTGTTGAACATTCCGATTTTTTTGATGTAAATCAAATTGAAGCACCAGATGCTGCTTTGCTTACCGGAAACGTGCGAGTGAATCACGACGGCATTATAATGACTTGCAATAAAGCCTATTATTTCCAAAAAGAAAACTATATCAAAGCTTTTGGAAATGTCCAATTGGTACAAGGCGACACTTTGTTTTTGAATAGCAAATACGCTGAATACAATGGTGATATGAAAATAGCCTTTGCCACAGGAGATGCTAAAATGCGTTCCCCAGAATCGACTCTGGTTACGGATACCATTAACTTTGACCGAAACACTCAAGAAGTCTTTTATAAAACAAAAGGGACGATTACCAATAGAGATAATACACTGATTAGTAAATCAGGAAAATATTACGTTGCCGAAAAAAAATTCCAATTCCTAACCGCGGTTACCATCACAAATCCTAAATATGTAATGAAATCCAATCATCTGGATTATTACAGCAATTCCGGACATTCATACCTTTTTGGTCCTTCTACAATTACCAGTAAAGCCAATTTTATTTATACGGAAAAAGGGTTTTATGACACCAAAAAAAATGTATCCCATTTTCTTCGAAAGTCCTACATAAAGTACGATGACAGATTGATTGAGGGGGACAGTCTATATTATGATCGAAACAGAGAATTCGCCTCGGCAACCCGAAACGTAATAATCACAGACTCTATAAATCGTGGTATTGTCAAAGGACATTATGCCGAATTATACAAAAATCAAGATTCAATGTATGTGACCAAAAGAGCTGTGGCGGTAAACTTTGTCGACAACGATTCGGTTTATATTCACGGTAAAAAAATGATGGTTACCGGCAAAGAAGGAAATAGAATTATTCGTGCTTTCAATAATGTGCGTTTTTATAAAACCGATATGAGCGGAAAATGCGATTCTATTCATTCTAATTCGAAAATCTCCTTGACTAAATTGATAGGAAATCCAATTCTTTGGAACGGGGAAAGCCAAATTACTGGAGACGTGATGCATCTCATAGGAAACAACACAACCAAAAAACTAGATTCACTCAAAGTCCTCAACAATACTTTTATCGTCTCGAAAGACACGCTCGGAACAGGCTTCAACCAAATAAAAGGGCAAAATTTATATGGAAAATTCTTAGAGGGAAAACTCCACGATGTAGATATTATAAAAAACACAGAAGTCATTTATTATATGCGGAATGAAACCAACGATCTCATTGGCATCAACAAAAACGTGAGCAGCAAAATCAACATTCTTTTTGACAAAAATGATATTGAAACAATTACCTTTTTTAAGCAAATTGACGGCGAAATATATCCTGAAGCAGAATTACCCGAAAATGCCCGAAAGCTCCGTGGACTATTCTGGCGTGGCGACGAAAGAATAAAATCGAAAGACGATATTTTTCCTTCAGAAGAAAATATTGAAAACGATAAACTGGTCATGCAGGGAAAAGCTGAAGAAGCCAAAGAAAATATCCCGATGAAAATTAGGAAGGAAACTTTGAATTATGATA
>CALPPA020000027.1 GCA_943325355.2 Klebsiella pneumoniae
CTAATTTGGCTAATTCTTGGCTTAAAAAATCGATGTGAACACCTGCACCTCCGTAAATGTTTGGTGGAAATTCATTGGTAAAAAGCGCTATTTTCATTTTTAACATTATTAGATTTATACAAATAGGAACCAAAAATAGTTACGAGGAATCCAAGTTATTTCAATCTCAACGGAAAGAATATTTGATTGTATTTTTTCGAAAAAATAATTTTAAGTAAATATAGCAGATTTTTAAACACCACAAATAGTATTCAAAAAACAAGTATGAAAAATGTTTAAAATATAGTCTAAAACCAGACTTAAAGACAATTAGTTATTTCAAAATCCCCGCTTTGTAAGTAGCAATCGCACGATCACGTGCAAATGCGTGTTCGACCATAGGTTGGCCATATCCTAAATCAAATTCTGGAATCCATTTTCGGATGTAGATTCCTTTTTCATCAAATTTCTGTAGCTGAATTTCTGGATTGAAAACTCTAAAATAAGGAGCTGCATCACAACCGGTTCCAGCAGCCCATTGCCAGTTCCCCACATTGGCAGACAATTCGAAATCCAATAGTTTTTCGGCAAAATAAGCTTCTCCCCATTGCCAGTTGATCAATAAGTGTTTGCAAAGAAAACTCGCTACCACCATTCGAACCCGGTTGTGCATAAAACCCGTTTCATTTAATTCGCGCATTCCGGCATCGACCATCGGATAACCCGTAGTTCCTGAACACCAGCGTTTGAAATCTTCTGGGTCATTTCGCCATTGAATGCCATCATAAGCAGCTTTGAAATTTTGGGTAACCACTTTTGGAAAACTAAATAGAATTTGCATAAAAAATTCTCTCCAAATCAATTCACTCAAAAATACCTGATTTTTATTAGCCGCCCAATTCACCAATTTTCGAATGCTAACGGTACCAAAACGCAAGTGTGGAGACAGATGTGTTGTGCTATCCAAAGCAGGAAAGTCACGAGTTTCGTGATAATTGGCAACCTTTTTTAAATTATGGGGAATGACTTTTATAGTACTTTCTTCGAATCCTATTTGTTGTAAATTTGGAAACTTAAAGTTGGAATGAAAGAAATTAGAAAAATTTACTGAAGTATCATATTCTCGAATCGGAGCCATTGTTTTGTATTTCTCCAGCCATTTATTTTTATAAGGCGTGTAAACCGTATAAGGCAATCCATCGGCTTTTGTGATTTCTTTTTCTTCGAAAATCACTTGGTCTTTGAATGAAAAGCAACTGATAGCATTCGCAGTTAAAAATTCACTGATAACCAAATCTCTCTTGATGGCATAAGGTTCATAATCTTTATTGAAGAATACTTCTTTGACATCAAATTCTTGAATAAGTTGTTGCCAAACCTCTTGGGTTTTTCCTTTTTTGACCAAAAGTGAACTTCCTATTTCTTGTAATTTTTCATTTATTGTTGCTAGTGAGTCGAGAATAAAACCAACTCTGGCGTCGTTTTTTGGCAAACTATCTAATATATATTCGTCAAAAATAAACAAGGGAATCATTGGATATTTGGATTCCAAAGCGAAAAAAAGACCTACGTTATCTTCTAATCGTAAATCTCTTCTAAACCAAAAAAAGGCAATTTCTTGTTTGTTCATTATTTGGAATTAAACATTTCGTCCACTTTTAAGCGTCGGTAATCAAAGATTTCCTTCAACTTATTTTCCACAACTAATGAGTTCATTATTCTACCAAGAATACCCAAAGGCAATGCATAATGAATTAAGTCGGTCATTTTAGTTCCTTTTTCGGTTGCTTCAAAAAAGTGTTTGTGATGCCATAGTGCATAAGGACCAAAACGTTGTTCGTCGACGAAATAACTGTTGTCTTTAACGTAAGTGATAACCGTCATCCAACTCAATTTCAAACCTAAAAGAGGCGATACTTTATATTGGATAATTTGTCCAGCATACATTGGTTTATTATCGAAATCGGTGATTTGAAAACCCATATCTTCAGGTGTAATCTTTTGCAGATTTTTTGGACTCGAAAAAAAAGCCCAACATTCTTCGACACTTGCGTTTACATATTGAACGGTTTCTTTGGTGTATACTTTCATTTTATTTTTTCTCTATTTTTTTAATTAAAACCAAACTCATTAGTAACATCGAAAAGGCATATCCAATATCTTCTATTGGTATTGTTCCCAATCGAATTCCTAAGTTTTCGGCATTATTGTATGACACGACTGGTTCGTCAATAAAACTGCCCGTTAGGATTCCGTTGACTATCGAAAACGGAACTAATATAATCAGAAATGTTAGGAAAAAGGTGTTCAGAATATTTGGAACCTTTAAAACCGTGTACGTCAAAACCAATACCAAAAAACTATAATTCACAACGGTGTACCATTTATCATAATGAAGCGCTATTGTTGGCAAAAGCACGAACATCAAAATCAAATATATAACTCGTACCGTTTTATCAGATAAGGAAACCTTTGGGAAAAAATAGTGAAAGGCAAAATGAATAAAAAGACTCGCATAGGGAATGCATATAAAAAACAACCATTCCTCGATAGGCAAATCAAAGAATTCAATTCCAGAATGATAACGGGGATTGAAACTCCAAACACCAATTTTAGTGAAGATAATATCCCAAACAATAAAAAAAATGGCTGTTATTGCTATTGATGTGAATACTGCTTTCCATCGTTTTATATATTTCATTCTACTTTCAAAGCTATACAAAAACGGCACAAAGAAAGAAGCAATATTTAAAAACAGATACAGTGACATATTAAATTTTAAAATATTTGAATGGCACAAATAACATCCCAAAACATTCACCATCTTCTTTCCCTAAGTGTTTGTGATGTACTTTGTGACCTTTGCGCAACGCAACTAAATATTTATTTTTAGTGTTTTTAAACAATTTAAATCGTTGGTGTATAATAATATCATGAACAATGAAATAACTCAAACCATAAGCAAAAATTCCTAGACCAATGAAGAATCTGTAATCAAAATCTGCTGAAGCACCGAAATAAAATAACAAAATACTTGGTATGGCAAAAATTACAAAAAACACATCATTCCGTTCAAAAATATGGGCGTATTTAGGCTGATGATGATCTTCGTGTAAATACCACAAAAATCCGTGCATAACATATTTATGAGTACACCAAGTTACACATTCCATAATCAAATAGGTAGCCAAAAAAATTAAGAAGGATATCATTTTATAATATTTAATAGTTAAACTCAAAAATCAAATTTACACTAATTTTAATTTGTAAGAAACGAAAGAATTTGCAAATAATCTGGCTTTGGTATAATTAGAAACTCTAATTCGAGTAGTTCCAATTTTATGACAAGGGGTTTTTTCGAGCTTATTCAATAACTTTTTGTAATAAACAAAAGCGGTATAAACCCCGAACTTTGCGTCTAATGGCAATTTTACAATTCCTTGATAGGCAACTCGAAAGTCTTCTTCTATTTCATTAATTATCATTGCTTTAGAATTTTCATCAAATGAATTTAAGTCGACTCCTGGGAAATAATTTCGGTTCAAAACTAAATTGTCATCCTTCAAATCTCGCAAGAAATTTACTTTCTGAAAAGCAGAACCCAATCGCATTGCTTCATCCTTAAGCTCATTATATTTTTGCTCGTCTCCATTAACAAAAACTTTTAAACACATCAATCCAACAACATCAGCGGAACCGTAAATATATTCATCGTATTCCTGCTTCGTATGATATTCGGATTTTATTAAATCCATTTTCATACTCTTAAGGAAAGCTTGAATTAATTCATCATCAATATTATATTTTTTAACTGTATATTGAAAAGAATTCAAAATAGGATTAAGACTAATACCAAATTTTTGAGATTTGTAATATTCATTTTCGAAATCGTTAATCAAGACCTCCTTGTCAAAATCGTGAAAAGAATCAACAATTTCGTCAGCAAAACGAACAAATCCATAAATGGCATAAATGGCATCGCGGATATTTGGTGAAAGCATTTTGACTGCCAATGAAAACGAAGTGCTATAACTTTTAGTCACTAACACACTGCATTTAAAGGAGACATCATCAAATAATTGCTTCATTATTTTATTTTAAAAGTTGTTTTTTAATTAGGTCAGACACTATTTTTCCAGAAATTATTGAAGGTGGAACACCAGGTCCAGGAACAGTCAACTGACCAGTAAAAAATAAATTTTTTACTTTTTTACTTATAATTTTTGGCCTTAAAAAGGCAGTTTGCGTTAAAATATTTGCCAATCCATAAGCATTACCTTTATACGAATTGTAATCATTCACAAAATCGTTTACACAAAAACTCTCCGTAAAGATAATATTATTTGATACATTTTGATTCGTCAATGTTTCAAATCTACCAATTATATTTTGAAAATATTTCTCCCTAATTTCAGGGGTATCTTCAATTCCAGGAGCTATTGGGATAAGAAATATCCCGGATTCTGTTCCTTCTGGTGCGACAGATGCATCTGTCATACTAGGAAAACTAGCGTAAAAGAGCGGCTTTTCAGGCCATTTAGGAGTATCGTAAATGTCTTTTGCGTGAACATCAAATTCAGTATCAAAAAATAAAGTATGATGCGAAACATTGTCTATTTTTTTATTAAAACCAACATAAAACAACAATGATGATGGTGCGAAAATTTTACTATCCCAATATTTCTCTGAATATCCTCTGTACTTTTCGTCTAATAAGGTTTCTGTATGATGATAATCTGCGCCACTTAAAACAATATCAGATTCTATTGTAATTCCGTTTGAAACAACACTTTTTACAACTCCATTCTCAACATTTATTTTTTCTACATTTTGATTGGTTTCAATTTTTACTCCTAATTCTACTGCTAAGGTGACCATTGCTTTGACCACTTCATACATTCCACCTTTTGGATGCCAAGTGCCTAAACCAAAATCTGCATAATTCATAAAACTATAAAAGGAAGGCGTATTTGAAGGTTTTGCACCAAGAAACAATACTGGGAATTCCATAATTTGCTGCAATCTCGAATTTTTTATTTTCCTTCGAACAGTAGTTCTAATGCTGCAAAAAAATTGATTGGCTTTTCTGATGGTGACAGGCGTAATCAATTCTGTAATGGAAATTCCTGGACGATACACCAAATCTTTAATGGCTACATCATAATTATGTTTAGCATTGTCAAGGAAAGATTCTAAATGATTGGCACTTCCTGTTTCTTCTTTTTCAAAAATGGCGAAAATTTCGGATAAATTATCTGGTATTTTAATTGAATCTACTTTATCAAAATAGACTTCATAAGCCGGATTTAGCTTATCTAAATGATAATAATCGGATGGCTTTTTATCAAAATCTGCAAAAAATTTCTCAAAAACATCGGGCATCCAATACCAAGTTGGACCTATATCAAAAGTAAAACCTTCTTTGACAAGTTGTCGTGCTCGACCACCAACAGTATTGTTTTTTTCTAGAATAGTAACATTAAAACCCTCTTTGGCTAAATAGCAAGAAGCTGCCAAAGCCGAAAATCCCGAACCGATTATTGTAATTGTTTTTTTCATTTGTTTGGCAAATGTAGTAAAGAGTTAAACAAAAAATGGACAATTAACAATAAATTATAACTCCTCGACCAAATCAGAGATAGAGTTAAAAATTGATATTGTTTTTGGAAGATTATTGGTATCAATAAATTCGGTCATTCTGCCTAGCAACCAAACCTGAGAGTCAGAATCAAGTATTTCTGTAACAAAATCATTTAAATAATGATTTATAACATCTTTTGTAGGCTGCACTGTTAAATAGGAAACATAAATAATATTGTCAAAATAATTTTTCATAACTTTCAGACTCTCCATAGGTACGCTCTCTCCAAGATAAATAGTTTTATAACCGTTTAGCAGGATTTCATAATTCAAATACATTAAACCCAACTTGTGAATTTCATTTTCAGGAAGATACAATACAAAAACCTTATCCGTTCTTGTGGGTTCCAAAATTTGAAGTTTTTCAGTATTTATGAGTAGCTTTTGTTTTATTAAAAACGAAATAAAATGTTCCTGAGATGGAGAGATAGTTCCGGCTTGCCACAATAAACCTATTTCGTTCATCAAAGGAATTACTACATCATAAAAAATTTCACGAAATGATTTTTCAGAAAGTAAATTATTGTAAGTATTAAAAAATAGAGTCTGATCAAAATTGATCATTGCCATTTTAAAGGCGTTTATGGCGTGACTTTTAGTACTTTTTTCTGAGATTATTTCTCTAACAAGGAGTTCAATTTTTTCTGAGGAATGCTCAGCTATTCTTGAGATTTTGTAACCATAATCGTGTAGTAAAACAATGTTGAGTAATTTCTGCAAGTTCAACAAATCATAGTTTCTTATGTTTGTATTGGAGCGCATTGGCTCAAGAATATTATATCTTTTTTCCCAAATTCGGATTGTATGTGCTTTTATTCCCGATAAGTTCTCGAGATCCTTTATACTAAACACATTCTTAACATTTCCCGTATTGTTTATCATTTAATAAAAATTAATAAACAAAGGTACGATTATATTATGTAAATCCTAAAATCTATTTGTAAAAATATCAAAATTAACTGGGTTAAAAGGCCTAATTATTACTCCTTAATAATTTTTTTGGTTACGAAATCAGCCTCATCATAAATGGTTACAAAATAAAATCCGTTCGGGTATTTACTCCAATCTGTTTGTATTTCTTTCGTTTTTTGTTTTAAATCAAAAATTAATTTACCGGAAACATCAAAGATTTTGATACCGCTCATTGGTTGAATCGAACGAATATTCAAAAAATGAGTGACTGGATTTGGATAAATAGAAATGATAGAAGATTCTAAAGTCGATAAATTGGTCGATAAATTAGTATTATTTGAAGCAATCCAGTTGGAGCCCAAATCATTCTCTAATAAGGGACTAATTAATTCCAAATAACTTCCGGTTCCATCGGCTTCTAAAGGCCAAGGTGAAACATCAAGATATTCAACAGCATCGATTGTGTTTCCAAATCCATCGGCTAAAACTATTTTTTGCGAACTATTGGATAAATTCCTCGTGAATTGTCCAAAAGCAGGGATGCCGTATTTAGTTTGAAAAGCTGTTGAATTACTGGCCAGAAAAATACTTCCGCCTGCAATAATTGATGAATTTGCAGGAAACTGGTAAGTTATTCCTAATTCCTTGAAATAAAAACCGGTCAAATTAACGGTTGAAGTCTCCGTATTTTGTATTTCCACAAATTCCAAATTATCGCTTTCCGTACTAGTAGTTGCATAAGGATTGTAATTTATTTTAGTGATTACAAGTGCTGGAATTACAATATTACTACATCCTGTATAAGAACCCAAATTAGATGTCATCCAAGAAATCCTGTTCCATAAAAACAATTTTAAATTGTCGATTTCTGCTACTTGATTGGGAACTGTTGCCCATTTTTGATGTTCTCGAACTTTAGCTTCACTAATAGATGCAACTATTTGATCGATATATTGAACCAAACTATTATAATTCAGGGGTTGTCCGGGCTGTATAAGTTCATTCCATCTTTTGGACAAATAACATTTATAAGTTGGATTATTGAATAAATCCCTCCAAAATTTAGGTCCATCATTACCACCATCGGAAAATTGCCAAACATTGTAGCGACTCCTGTCGAAACCCATTGAAAACAAATCATTACCATAAGTCAAATTAAAATCCCAGATAGGTCCGGCTCTCAATTTTCCTAATCTGTCTTTATGAAAAAAGGTGCTAAACTGATATCCATCCGGATTAGAAGCCAATTCATTCATAAGCATAAAATCAATAAAGGTGGGAATGTCTATGACTGAAGGATAGCCAGTCACTAAATTGATATTATTAGTATTAGAAGTATTCTGCAAATTCAAAAATTGATTATAAATATAGGAATTTTGTTGAGTAGTAACCGCTGTAGGTTTAGGTAATTCATGTATAAAATTTGTACCCCAAGAATAAGAACTCATTGTCCATGCTATTGGATCGCCTCCGGTATCTTTATCGGCTTTAGTGATATAGCCACCCGTAAGATTTGGGGCATTGTTGTCAGTAGTTGCAATTTTTAAAATATTAACTCTGCCGGTGCTTGATTTTATCTTTTCCTGTAATATGTAAAGTCCTTTGTAATCTCCGTTAATTACCAATTCACAATAAGCAGTTCGTGTGGCATAATTCCCTAATTGTCTTGACAAATTATAAGACAAATAATCTCTAATTAGTGAAGGATCAAAAGCTATCCCGTTCAAAATCCAGTCATTCTCGCTTGGCATTCCCATTAAACTAACATTATTATTACTGATGTTGTCTGCTTTCAAGGTAGTCAATCCGTAGCCTTTTTTTGGCAATAACTGGGATGACGAACCCCTAATTTCAATACCTATTCTGCCATTGTAATTTAAAAATGCCGTGGTGTTTGCATCCGAAAGATAATTCCTGCTACCATCAGGTCTTTTAATTATTTTCATACTGGATAAAATTTTTGGATCGTCCAAAATTTCTAGTGATTGATTATTGACATCCAAATCTGTCGTAATAATGACAATAGGTAAATTACTGTCCGTGAAAGTTTGAGAAAAAACAGGAGAATAAGAAATCAATACAATTGCAAAAATGATTTGGGAAAGAGAAAGAAATTTTGAAAAGTAAAATCTTGACATAGCTACATTTATTTACACCAAATATAATGATAAATCCTTGTATTAAGGCAATTAAAATTACAGTTTAAGTTTTTATATAAATTATTTTACATCTTTAAAAAAAGCGTATTCCAAAGAAAATAATACATAAAAATCAAACAATAAGAAACTTTAATATATTTGAATCCAAATTAAATCAACTATGAAAAAAATCATATTTACTTTTTTGGTGCTTTTGCTGTTCCAAAATACAATTGCACAAAATGAATCTGATAAAATTGAACTAACAGATTTACTCAAAATCAAAACAGTAGGGAATATAAACCTCTCTCCTGATGGATCGAAAGTAGCCTTTACAGTCAAAAGTATTGAGACAGATGAAAAAAGCGTTTTGGATTATAAATTTAAAACGCAAATTTATATGGCGTCTACAACAGGCGAAGGCACGCCCATACAATTAACAAATAGTAAGGAAGGTGCTTCAAACCCAGTTTGGAGCCCTGAGGGTAAACAATTAGTATTTACAAGAACTGTTGATGAAAAATCACAACTATTCCTATTGTCTTTGTCAGGTGGTGAAGCCAAACAATTGACCAAGTTCAAATACGGCGCATCAAACCCAAAATGGTCTCCTGATGGAAATAAACTGCTGTTTTCGGCGGCAATTTCTTTGTCTGAAATGATGAAAGACAGTACTTTAAATCCCAATTATAGTGTTCCAACTTGGTCGTTAGAAAAACCCGGATTCGACAAAAACGAGCACTTAATACCAAACAAATCTAAAGGCAACCCCGATGGTTCGATGGCCGAAATTCGTGCGTATTTAAACCAGAATGCCATAGATAAAAAAGCCATTGTATTGGATAAATTAAATTTTCAAAATGAATCGAATATTTCTTCGGATATGAATTTCAATCATTATTTTGAAATTAATGTAACCAAAGAATCTAGTCCAGCGATGATTACCAAAGGTTTTTATAATTTTTCATCTGCCGATTATACTCCAGATGGTAAACAAATTATATTTTCTGGCGATGTTGATACAAGCGAAAATCAAGATCGTTCCTTAGAATCCGAAATTTTTATCTCAGATACCGATGGGTCTAATTTTAAAATGATCTTAGGCGAAAAAGGAAAGCAATATACTAATGCGAAAATCTCTCCAAAAGGTAAATGGATTGCTTTTTTAGTAGGTAAAGTTTCATATGTAAGTATTCCTACATTGGAAGTTATGCCGTTTAACGGAACGTCTAAAGATATTATTAGTATTCCTTATGACCGCAATAAAAATAATTTTGTTTGGAGCCAAAATGAAGCTTATTTGTATTTTACCTCACAAGCTAATGGCGGTACGATAATCAATAGATTGGATATCAAAACAAAAAAAATAACTCCATTAACAAAAACTGACTCTGGAATTAGCAGCTTCGACATTGTAAATTCAGTTTTGGCATATTCGAAATCACAAGTATCGAATCCATCGGAATTATATTTGGCCAACGCCGAAGCTAAAAATGAGAAAAAAATAAGTAATTATAACAATTGGGTACTTTCTAAAAAACTATCATTTCCTGAAAAAAAATCCTTTGTTAATGACTTGGGATTGACAGTTGAATATTGGGTTATGAAACCAACAAATTTTAAAGAAGGAACAAAATATCCGGTTTTACTTGAGATGCATGGTGGACCAGCAGCGATGTGGGGACCAGGCGAAGAAAGTATGTGGCATGAGTTTCAATATTTTTGCAGCAAAGGGTATGGCATTGTATACGCTAATCCAAGAGGTTCAAGCGGTTACGGTTTGGACTTTTTACAAGGAAACATCAACGATTGGGGCAAAGGTCCTGCAAGCGATGTATTAACTGCTTTAGACAAAACAGTCGATTTAAGTTGGGCAGATAGTTCGAAACTGATGATTACTGGAGGATCTTATGCTGGGTATCTTACCGCTTGGATTATAAGCCATGATAAACGATTTAAAGTAGCTTGTGCACAACGTGGCGTGTATGATTTAACTACCTTTTTTGGCGAAGGAAATGCATGGCGTTTGGTTCCAAATTATTTTGGTGGTTATCCTTGGGAACCAAAAGTAAAAGAAACATTAACTCGCGAATCTCCTTTTACTTATGTCGAAAATATTACGACACCATTTATTATTTTTCATGGTGCAAACGATAGAAGAACTGGTTTCGTTCAGGGCGAAATGATGTACCGTAGTTTGAAAGTATTAGGACGTCCCGTAGAATATGTGGTTCATCCTGGAGCAACACACGAAATTACTAGAGCCGGCGATAACCGTCAACGAATGGATCAAATGCTTAGGACCTATGAGTTTTTTGAAAGATGGATTTCTGAAAAATAAAAAAGCACTTTCAAAAATTTTAAAAAAACTTTTAAATATATCAACTACTATGAAAAAAATAACCAAAGAAGACATCAGTCAGGAAGTATTTGACTTATATGATGACTACGCACACAATAAAATTGAAAGAAGACAATTCATCGAAAAATTATCCGTTTTTGCGGTTGGGAGTCTAACGCTGCCTACATTATTGAGCTTTATGACTCCTAATTATGTTGATTCTATTACTATAAAACCTGAAGATCCAAAGTTGAAATCAGGATTCATCACCTACGAATCACCAAAAGGTGGCGGGACAATCAAAGGACTTTTGTCCCAACCCACGAAAACCAAGAAAAAACTACCCGGAATTATTGTCGTGCACGAAAATCGCGGTCTGAATCCGTATATCGAAGATGTAGGAAGAAGAGGTGCTTTAGAAGGATTTATTACATTGGCTCCAGATGCCTTGTCACCCTTGGGCGGTTATCCTGGGAATGATGATGCTGGAAGAGAATTGCAAAAGAAACGAACTCGTGAAGAAATGCTCGAAGACTTTATCGCCGCATACGAATACCTCAAATCGCACAAAGATTGCAATGGTTATGTTGGCGTCGTAGGATTTTGTTTTGGCGGCTGGATTTCGAATATGATGGCCGTGAAAATCTCCACTTTACCAGCAGCAGTTCCTTATTATGGAGGACAACCCACAGCCGAAGAAGCCGAAAAAATCACGACACCGCTGCTATTACAATATGCCAGTTTAGACACCAGAGTAAACGACGGCTGGCCAGCGTTTGAAGCTATCCTGAAAAAGAACAAAGTAGAACATACCGCTTATTTCTATGAAGGAGTCAATCATGGTTTTCATAACAATACAACGCCACGATATGATGAAAAATCAGCCACTTTATCTTGGACACGAACTATTGATTTTTTTAAGGAAAAACTCAAAAAAAAATAATTTATAAATATTCATAGGCAAAAAGCCCTCTTTATATCATTTAAAAAAAACACTCCATTACTCTCAAATAGAATTAATTTTGGTCACATTTGAGATTCAGAATTAGTTTACAAATAGTTAAAAAATAAACGGAATGAATGCAACAGATAGTATCGGGTTTATTGGAGTAACAATTTTGCTGTTTGCTTACTTTTTAAATTTAACTGACAAAATTGGAAAAGACAGTTTAGTCTATTTACAAATGAATTTTTTTGGTGCAGGTTTAGCTTGTTTAGCCTCAGTTTTAATGAACTATTGGCCCTTTATAATTTTAGAAGGCAGCTGGGCATTAGTTTCTGCAATTGGAATAGCGAAATATATAAAAAATAAATAATCACTATTTATAACAAGAAAAACTACTTTATACCATTAGCCATTTATAATAGCCTACCTTACCAAAAAAAATGGCAATAGAACTCAAGGTTCGTCAGGTTGAAGAATTATTTGACCGACTTGAAAATGAAATTACTGCTTTCAAATCCGAAACCAGTTTACATTGTCTAGCCGGTTGTGGCAAGTGCTGTTCTAAACCAGATATTGACGCATCGCCTTTAGAATTTTTGCCTTGGGCTTTTCATTTATATTTGAATGGCATAGCCGAAGAAGTACTATTAGAATTAGACAATTCCTCCATTTCCACTTGCCATATTTAC
>CALPPA020000028.1 GCA_943325355.2 Klebsiella pneumoniae
AAATGGAATAATGATGTGAATTCTATAACTAATAAACTTAAGGATGCCAATTATTTTTCATTGGAAAAGAACGAAAATGCACAAAATTATTTTAATCCCGATAATGCCACAAAAACGATTCAAGTAGAAAAATTGATTCCTTTTGTAACCGAAAAACTAATGGATTTGAATGCCAACCCTAAAGGGAATCCTTACATTGGACAAGACCAAATAGGAGCTAATAAATTTATTATTAATAAAGTACAAATATTGAATCACCGTTGGATTATTGCAGATTTCAGTGATGGAGAATATTGGGGTGAAGTTTTAATAAAGTATTTTGTCAATGATGACGAAACGGTTTCTTTTGAAACATTTCAGTCGTTGTTGTACCAGAAATAAGAGTGCTTAGTGGTCATTTGAAAGTAACCAATTCTTAAAATCATAAAAATTTTGTGGAGAAACTCCGTGGCCTATTGGATATTCTTTGTAGGTCGTGTTTATTCCTAAATTTTCTAGAAAAGGTTTTGCTTTTCGTCCCCATTCTACAGGAATAACTTGGTCAACTGTTCCATGGGAAGTGAATATTTTTAGGTTTGCAAATGAATTTTTTAAATAATTTTCCTCTAGAATTTCTGGATTGATATAACCGCTCATCGCCACCACTCTTTGCACTTTTTCTGGATGCGAAAGTGCCACAGCATAACTCAAAATGGTACCTTGACTAAAGCCAATTAAAGTAACGTTTTCTGAATCAATTGGATAATTTGCCTCTAATTCGTCAATGAATTGGGCAATTAAATCTCGAGAAGTTTTGGCTTGTTCATTGTCGGAAAACTTATTTTGGTCGGCATCAAAATTTATGGCATACCAAGCATAACTGCCATATTGTAAATTGTAGGGTGCGCGAGCCGAAACAATATAATATTCATCAGGAAGTTCTGAGGCAAAAGAAAATAAATCTTCTTCGTTGCTGCCGTAACCGTGAATCAATACTAAAAGTGGATTTTTATCGAGTTTTATTTTGGGTTCTCTAATTTTATATTCTAAAGATATATTCATTTAGTACTAGATATTTTTAAAAATTTTTTGAAATTGTTCTCCTAATAAAGGTATTGGTTTCATATGACCTTGCAATCCTCCAATAAATCCATAAATCCAAAGTATGAAGTAAAAAACATAAAAAGCAGAAGATATTATCCAACTATCAAAATAACCTATAAAGTAACCGATTAAAAAAAACGAAACAAATATGCCGAGTGCCTGACGAATATGAAAAGCGGCAAACTCGTTTTTATTTTCTTGGTTCATAAAAATTGCCGCAATCGCACCAATAATGGTGATGTAACTAACAATTGCAATATTTTTTCCTTGTTTGATGCTGTTATTTTCCATATTTTTTGATTTAAACCTTTGAGATTTATTAATTACAAAATTAATTTTCCCTGATTATAAATTCCATAAACTTTCCCTTTCATTTCTGTTCCAAGAAATGCAGAGTTTTTAGATTTTGACAAGATTTTTTCGTTCGTGAAAATACTTTTTCCTTCAGGATTGAATAAGCTAATGTTCGCTTTTTGACCTTCGGCAATGATTTGTGATTGAATTCCAAAAGGTATTTTTCCAGCAGTCAATTTTTCGATTACTTTTTCCAAAGGAAGAACAGTCAACAAAGCACCAAAAGCGCTATCTAAACCAATTGTACCGTCCTTTGCCAAATCAAATTCCATCTTTTTGTGTTCAATGTCAATAGGATTATGGTCGGTTGTAATCATATCAATCGTATTGTCTTGAATTCCGGCAAGCAATGCTTTTCTGTCAGTTTCTGTTCGCAAGGGTGGTGCAACTTTGCATCTGGTGTCAAAATTTTCCAATGTTGAATCGCTTAAGACCAAATGATGTACAGCCACACTACAAGTAACCTTCAATCCTTTAGTTTTGGCTTCCTTGATTAATTTTACTGATTTTGCTGTTGAAATAGTTGGAATATGTAGTTTTCCACCTGTGTATTCCAGTAAAAACAAGTTTCTGGCGATTTGTAATTCTTCGGCCAAGTTTGGTATTCCTTTCAGCCCCAATCGAGTTGAAACAATTCCTTCATTGGCAACACCATTTCCTTTGATGTTGGAATCTTGGGCGAAAGCAATAACTAATCCATCAAAATCCTGTACATATTGCAAGGTTATTTTTAGCAAATTGGCATTGTCCAAACTGGTGTTGTAATCTCCAAAAGCTACTGCGCCGGCATTTTTCATATCGAATAATTCCGCCATATCTTTTCCTTCGCTTCCTTTGGTCAATGCACCAATTGGGAAAAGCTCAGTCGCAAAACCATTGGCTTTATTTTTTACGAAATTAATTTGCGATTGATTGTCAATAATCGGGTAGGAATTGGGTTGTAATGCAATCGCTGTGAAGCCGCTTTTTGCAGCAACATTCAATCCGTTTGCAATAGTTTCTCTATCTTCAAAACCAGGTTCTCCAAGCGAAACACTAGAGTCAAACCAACCTTGTGAAATGTGTAAATTGTCGAGTTTTACTTCGTTAGCATTATCCGTGTTGGGAAGCGAAGTTCCAATTTTATTGATACTGCCATCAACAATTAAAATATCAACGGTTTGATTGTGAAAAGGACTTTCATAATCGATAATTTTGGCTTCTCGGATAATTGTGTTCATAATAATTATTTAATTATTTGAATTTCGTTTTTACTTTACGAATCGTATAATTGCCATTTCGGTTACTAGAAAAAGCAATGCAAATATAACAAACCATTTCCAAATTTGACTGTCAGTTCGGTCGGTTTGTAAGCTATCAAAAACTGTTTCAATAGAATCGATGGTTTTATAATCCGAAAGGATATCTTTATTAGCTTGAGCCAAATCACTTTCGGTTCTATTATTGTTGAAACTTATGTTTTGCAAACGTTCATTTTGACTGTAAATTCCAAAATTCCCGGCTTGGACCGGAAAATCGTTGAAAGTCAATTTTACTTTGTTATTCAAGATTTGTTGTATTGGAATAAAGGTTTCGGTCTCATTTTTAACATTCAAAATTTCATCTTTTGATAAAGTGGCGTCAACCAAAATTGGATTATTTGTCCCAATTGTTATTGCATTCACACCATTGTTTTGACTATTGACACCCATTTTGTAAAACGTGGGAACAATCAAAGGCGATTGTTGAAAATTAGAATTATCAAGATTAATTGGAGCCGTGAAAATATAAACAGACGATCCCGAAGTGTCGGGAGGTTTGTTGATGGAAATCAAAAAAGCAGTTTGGTCTTCGTAATACAAAGCTGCTGGATTGGAACCCACTATTCCAAAAGAAGTTTTTGTCTTTGGATATTGAAAATTATTGATTTTATTTTCGAAAACACCACTAAACAACGGATCATTAAAGTTGATTTTAGTGACCAATTTTTCCTTGTTTTCCAAAGATTTCAATTGGATATTTCCAAAGATTTTTAAAAACGGATTGATATTCGCTGTTGAAGTCTTCGCAGATGGAATAAGAACTAGGTTTCCACCTTTTTCTACAAATGATTTCAAAGTGGTTTGCAAGGCTTGCGGAATTTCATCGAGTTCGTTCAATACAATAGAATTTTGTTTTTCGAGTGCATTGTAATCCAAAGTTTCTATCGAAAAATTGTTGAAATTGAATTCGTCATTAGTGTAAATTCGAGACAAAAAGTTCGATTTTTCGGATATTCCAATGCTGATTACATTGTTTTTTTTAGGTTTAGAAATGCTGAAATACAAGTTGTTGTCGTATTCTAATCCGTTGTCGGTAATTGAAGCGTAACCGTGGAAATCCTTTTTCGGAATGGTGAAATAAATTGTTTTGTCTTTGGTTTTCAGCTTTGTTAAAGTCTTAGCAATCAGATTGTTTTGATTGTACAAAGCCACTGGGATCTGTTTGTCTTTTTCGCCAAAAGCAGATAATTTCAGCCCAATTTCATAGAAATCGTCCAGAGTTTGATGAATAAAAACGCTGTCAATCGAAGTGTTGTTTTCCTGTTCCGCTTCTGGAACAATGAAATAGGTATTAAAATCGCTGTCAATGCTTTTCAATTGTTTGGGTTCTAAACCAACAGCATCGGTTATCACGACAACATCTTTGTTGAAAACTGATTTTCTAGATTTTATTTTTGCCATCGCACTTTCTAATTGGAAGGGCAAAGCACTGTATTTAAGGTTTTGTAATTCGGTTCGAATGGATTTGATATCTGTATTCCAAAAGGTTTCGGAATTCGTAATCAAGGAAAAAGTTTGGTTTTCGGGCGTATGTTCGAGTAATTCCTGAACGGCTCTTTTTAATAATTCTCCTTTTTGGCCTTTGGCTTGCATCGAAAAGGAATTGTCCAAAACGATATACATTTCGTTCGAACTATTTTTGGTGTCTTTGGCTTTAAAAAAAGGTTGTGCAAAAGCAATAATGAGGCAAGTTAGCAAAAGCAAACGAGTGGCTAAAAGCAGCCATTTTTTAATCTTGGAGCTCTTTCTGGTTTGGATGGAAAGCTCCTTCAGTAAACGAACATTCGTGAAATATTCCTTTTTGAAACGACGCAATTGAAACAAATGAACCAGAATTGGTATAACCAATAAGAAAAGAAAATAGAGGATTTCTGGATGTTTGAACTGCATTTTTCAAAGATAGTATTTTGATTTTATATTTCAGAAACTTGATTTCAGATTTTGTTGGAAATTAGATTATATTTGAGGGATAAATTTTATATTCATTACAAACACTTTTAGAAATTATACAATTATGAAAAACATTTATGCAATACTTCTTTCTATTTTTACTCTATTTACAATCCAATCACAGGAAAACAAATTCAACTTAATTGTTGGAACATACACCAAAAGTTGCGAAAGCAAAGGTATTTATGTTTACGAATTCGATTCGAACACAGGCAATTTTAAACTAAAAAATAATACCGAAAACATTTTAAATCCTAGTTATTTAACGGTTTCAAAAGACAATAAATTTGTCTATTCAGTTAGTGAAAATGATAAAAAAAGTTCAGTTAGTGCTTTTGGATTTAATTCGAAAAGTGGAAAATTGGATTTTATGAATTTTCAACATCCAAAAGGTTTGAATCCTTGTTACATTATTAATGACGATATGAACGTAATTACAGCCAATTATTCTAGTGGCAATATTTCGGTTTTGAGTAAAAATACTGACGGAAGTATTGGCGAAGTGAATCAAGTAGTGCTGCATACCGGTAAGAGCATCAATGCCAAAAGACAAGAAGCTCCTCACGCTCATATAGTGTATTTTTCGCCAGATAAAAAATATGTTTTGGCTAACGATTTAGGAACCGACAAAGTGTATTCATATCATTACAATCCAAATTCCCCAACAGAAGTTTTAAAACTTAAAAGTGCTTTTGACCTTAAACCAGGAAGTGGACCACGTCATTTAATATTCAGCAAAAACGGAAAACAAGTTTATGTTTTACAAGAATTGGATGGGACAATAACCTCATTTGGTTATGCAAATGGATTATTAGAAAAACTAAGCGAAACAACAGTGGTCGCCTCAGACTTTAAAGGAGATATTGGAGCAGCCGACATTCATATTTCGCCAGATGGGAAGTTTTTATACGCCACCAATCGAGGAACGGCCAATGATATTTCGGCTTTCAAAATTTTGAAAAACGGAAAATTGGAATTCGTGCAAAGAACGAGCACTTTGGGAAAAGGCCCTCGAAATTTTAATATTGACCCAACAGGGAATTTTCTTTTGGTCGGACATCAATATACCAATGATATTGTAATTTTCAAAAGAGACAAAAAAACAGGAAGTCTCACTAATACTGGGAAAAAGATAGATTTGTGTTCGCCAGTTTGCTTGGTATTTACGAAGATTTAAGTTTAAGTAATCAGTTCTCAACTGACCACTGACCACTATTTCTTATCCTTGCGTTTCTTAGCTTGATTTTTCAACATATTTCTATTGACAGAACCGTGTGTTTTTTTCTTGGTTACACCTGGGCCTCCAAGATTGACTTTTTTATTCTTTTTACTTTTCTCTTGAAAAGCGCCCTCACCTTCTAATTTCACTTTTTTCATTAAGAATTTAACTGGTTGACGGTCTTTTTCAGGTTCGATTAGTTTTAAGGAGATTTCAACAGTTTCTGGAAAAGGCTCAACGGATAATTCCATATCCATCAATAGTTCAATCGCAAATTTGAATTCTTCTTCACGAGGCGCAATAAAACTGATGGCCGTTCCTGTAGCATCGGCACGACCGGTTCTACCAATACGGTGCATATACAATTCAGGAAGTTCGGGCATTTCAAAGTTGATAACGTGGGTAATATTCGAAATATCCAAACCTCTCGCCATAATATCGGTGGTGATTAGTCCACGAAGATTGCCTTCTTGAAATTCAGCCATTGTGCTCAAACGATAATTTTGGGACTTATTGGAGTGAATAACACCAAATTGACCCTCAAAATCTTCCTCGATTTGAGTGTGAACCATATCCGAAATCTTCTTGTTATTAACAAAAACCAAAACACGACTCATATCTTCATTGGTCTGTAACAAGTGTTTCAGCAAATTAATTTTGGTATTGAAGTTGGGAACGCTATACGTAATTTGCGTGATGTTTTCCAATGGAGTTCCTGATGCCGAAAGCGTAACTTCTTCAGGATAATCAAAGTAGTCGTTTAAAACTTTATCTACTTCATCCGTCATTGTGGCCGAAAATAGAATGTTCTGACGTTTTTTAGGCATCATCGCCAAAATCGCGGTCAATTGGGTTCGGAAACCTAAATTGAGCATTTCATCAAATTCGTCGATGACCAATTTTTGCATATCTTCAAAACGAATGACATTGTCTAAGGTTAAATCCATCACACGTCCCGGAGTTCCAACAAGAATGTCACAACCTTGATAAACAGTTGTTTTTTGAGTATTGATGTTGACGCCTCCAAAAATACCAACGGTACGAACCGACATGTATTGGGTCAGTTTTTCTACTTCTTCCACGACTTGAACTACAAGCTCACGCGTTGGAACCAGAATTACTATTTTGGGAGTATGACCCGGTGTGAATTTGTATAGTTTTAATAGCGGCAATAAATAAGCGAAGGTTTTACCCGTTCCAGTTTGCGCAATTCCCATCATATCTCGTCCTGACATAATCACGGAAAAAGTTTTTTCCTGAATGGGAGTTGGTGTGATAAATCCTAAATCATCGATTGCTTTTTGTACTGATTTGGGAAGATTGAATTGTTCGAAAGTGGTCATAAAACGTAAATTTTGTGCAAAGGTACGTTAAATTAGGGGATTAGCTAATTTGATGATTTTATATTGTTTGATCGTGGGCGTGATGGAGCACAACTTAATGTCTTGACAAAGCGTCTTCCAGTTTGACTTTTTTTATTTCATTAAATAAGATATTTCTTTTATTGACAATCTTTGAATGTATTATTTTTAATTGTTCTGCCTCGGCTGGACTCAACTTTTCTTGGTTAAGCGCCTTTTCTAGATGCTTGATTATTACTTGACAATCGTGCCATTTGCCTAGAATTTCGGTTAAGACATCTTGTTGTGAAAGTTCTTTGTCTTGTTTTTCTTTGGCAATAATAGCCTTGTTGTAATTTAGAATCTTCAATTCCTTGCGAAGTTGATGAATTTGTTCCGTTTGAATTATGTTTTTACCAAGAAGCTCTTGAATTTGATTTTCTTTTTTTTCTAAATAAATAGAAGTCTTTTTACTGTCGATTTCACGGAGATGAGGATTAATGGAATGGTGTTTTTTATTTAACTGATCCATTAATTTTTTGTTTAATAATGAAAAAAAATCGTTTTTAGCTTTTAATCGAAGTTTTTTTAAACTTTTCCTGTAATCTTTGATCATTTTATTTCCAAAATAATTGTTAAGCATTTCATCCTCGATATGTAATTCTCTTACTTTTCCCGCCTTGCTAAAAATTATTTTATAAGGTTTATAAGTTGCCTTTCGCTTAAAAGTGGTGGAGCAGAAATTAATTAAATCAAAACTAGAGTTCAGCTTTTTAATTTCAACTCGAAGTTTATGAAAGGTGTTTGGCTTATATTTATCTCTGGGTTTTCTCAAAAGAGAATCAATGACATCTATCCTGTTTTTTAAATATTTAGTTAGTGTTTTCATTTTTCGAAAATGTATTCTAAACTTTTCATTTTTAAATAGTTGAACAAAGATAGAATATTTTGAAAAGGGTATTTTACTGTTTGAAGATTAAAGTTACCATTTAATTTGTATTAATAAAATTGATATGTAGATTGTTTGTTAAATCAAGAAAAATATTAATTTAAAATTTTGATAATCAGTATTAAAATCCTTCAAAAACCCCCAACCCAAACAACGCAAAATCATATTTTACAGGGTCATTCCGGTCGAGTTCACGGAGTTTTAAATCGAGTTCTGCCAAAGCTTTTCCATCATTTTGTTTTCGGATGAGTAAACCTAATTTTCGAGCCACATTGCCAGAATGAATATCCAAAGGACAGGATAGGAGTGAAGGCGAAATACTTTTCCAAATTCCCAAATCAACACCTTTGTTATCTTGGCGACACATCCATCTCAAGTACATATTAATTCTTTTCGCCGCGGAACCATTCATCGGGTCAGAAATATGTTTTTGAGTTCGGTTTTGATGTTCGATTTCGAAAAATAATTTCTTGAATTCGGAAATGCTTTTTTGCATTGAATTTTGTTCTTGATATTTGGCAAAAACAGCTTCAAGACCTTTGTGGTTTTTGTAAATATGTTGCAGTCCTTTTATAAAACTCGAAAAATCCTGTCCGTTGAAAGTTCTGTGAACAAAAGATTCCATTCGTTCCAAATCATCTTCGGTATGTGACATCACGAAATCATAAGGTGAATTTCCCATCAAATCCATCATTTTGTGGGCGTTTTTGATAATCATTTTGCGATTTCCCCAAGCAATGGTGGCACTCAAAAAACCTGCAATTTCAATATCTTCTTTTTGCGAAAACAAATGAGGTATTTGCACAGGATCACTTTCGATAAAATCAAGCGTGTTGTATTGAATTACCTTTTCGTCGAGGAATGATTTGAGTTCTGATTTATTCATTTTCGGGAATGTTTTTAGAATAAAAGCCATCACCAAAATTGGATGTTCTAAGTTGTGGTTTGAAATGGTATTTCTTTTTTAAGTATTCCACTTGAACTTTGTTTACACAAGGTAATTTACCATTGGCAGTTCCATAAAAGAAAAAGTTTTCTTTAGGAGAATTATATTTTAAGTTTCCTTCTTTTATTTTTTCGAATTCTATTTCGGCATATTTCGAATTCTTTTTGGGTAGTACAATTTGAGTCCAACTGTTTATTTCTTTCTGTTGGTGGAGTTTGTTTTTTGTTACATTAGGAAACCCTATAATTTCTGTAAACACTAAAGGTGCTAGTATGACGATTAGAAATAAATACAGCGTAGTTTTCATATTGATTTTAAAATAGGAAAAAATCGAGCTGAAAACGACAACGAACAAAAGCACAAATTCAGGTAGAAAATAGCGGTATTGTGGGGAAGTAAAGAGTAAAATTAAAAAATTCAGAGCAAGGACTAGATATAAAAAAATATATTTTGTTTGATTTATAAAGCCTTTTACGAACAGTCCAACTGCAAAAAGCAAAAGAATTCCAAAGTTGAAAATTCGGTTTATTCCACCGAGATGAATCCAAGAATTTAATTTATCAAGAATTGTTGGATTTTTTATAATGCTTGTTTTAAAATACCCAGAATTCTCGGTGATAGTGGTAACGAATTCTAATAGTTCTTGAGGAATTGTCCAATCTTCATTTAGGGGGAAAATAGGTAAAGGATAAAAAGGATATCCAGTTACAATAGCATTTTTAAGACATAAAACTGTTAAAATTATGGTGCTTGAACCAAGAAGGAAATAGATTCTTTTTTTGTTTTTATAAATCTGATAGAAAATGATTATTACTAGAGGAGCTATCGTAATTTTAATAAATACTAGATTTAGAAATAGGAGCGTTGCAATTTTAGAATTTTCAAGACTGTCCTCTTTGTCCATAAAATAATAAAAAAGTATTTGGGATAAGATGATGATTATTAAATCGGGAGATGGTGAGCTAATAAATTGAAAAAATAAAATATTGAAGATCAGGATAAATCCAATCCAATGAATTTCGCCATTGATTTTATTTCTTTTTTCAAATTCGGTTATGAAGTAGAGTGAGGATACGTTTAAAATCAGACCATTAATATCATTACTTCTTTCCGTTAAAAAATTGAAATTAAATCCTGCTTGCAAAATGTGAAAAGGGGAAGTTTGTCCAAAATAAATATGTAAATTTCCAAGACCTTTGACCAATCCATATTCATTTATCCACTTAATGGTTTGAATATAGTAGCTTTCATTATCGACAATAAAAGGAAATTGGCTGCATTTAAATAGGGAAAAAACAAATATTGATAAAAGGCTAAACTTTGAAATAGTTGACAGTGCCCTTAAATCGAATAGAAGTTCTTTTACGCTCTCTTTGATTTCTTTTGATTTCCAATACGTTATTCCAATACTAATTAAAAAATTGGCGATAAATACTTCCAACCCAATTTTAAAAAAGAAACTGCAAATGCTCAGCC
The DNA here is from genome assembly GCA_943325355.2 of Klebsiella pneumoniae. Classification (GTDB taxonomy): domain Bacteria; phylum Bacteroidota; class Bacteroidia; order Flavobacteriales; family Flavobacteriaceae; genus Flavobacterium. Next base: position 10,619 of record CALPPA020000028.1, read on the forward strand.
CAAGACATTGGATAAAAATGCCTAAAAATAGTGGAATATAATTTCCGGATGATTTTAATTTTAAAATTGATTTCACTGCAATTCCAGCTGGAATGAAGAATAGTAAAAGGATAATCCAACTTAATGCAATTAAAATCATAATAATTATTTAGAAATCAATCCATCGACCATTACCAATTTTCTATCAGCCATATTGGCCAATTCTTCATTATGGGTAACAATCACAAAAGTCTGCCCAAATTCATCCCGAAGTTTAAAAAACAATTGGTGTAAATTTTCGGCTGAATGGGTGTCCAAATTCCCCGAAGGTTCATCTGCAAAAATGATGGCTGGTTTGTTGATTAAGGCTCTTGCAACAGCCACACGTTGTTGTTCTCCACCCGATAGTTCATTGGGTTTGTGATTTATTCGATGCGAAAGTCCGAGATATTCGAGTAATCTTTTGGCTTCAGTTTCGGTTTCGTGGCGTGATTTATTGGCGATATAGGCTGGAATACAAACATTTTCCAAAGCCGTGAATTCCGGTAATAATTGATGAAATTGGAAGATAAAACCTAAATTTAAATTTCTAAATTTTGACAAAGTTTTGTCATTCATCGTCAAAATATCTTGGTCGTTGATGCGTAATTCTATTCCGTTTTCTATTGTTGGTTGGTCTAATGTTCCAAGAATTTGCAAAAGCGTGGTTTTTCCAGCACCTGATGCACCTACGATAGAAACGATTTCACCTTTTTTAATAAGTAAATCAACTCCCTTGAGTACTTGAAGTTGGTCGTAATATTTATGAATGTTTTTTGCGTGTATCATCTTTTGGAACAGTTTTCACAAAGAAACAAAGATTTTGGTTATCATTGCCAATATTTTTTTAGCCGTTTTATTTACTTCGAACCTCTAACCTCTTACTTCTAACTTGTATTTGTATCTTTGTATTGAAAACACTAAAATGACAGAAGAAGTAATCATAGAGAAAGAAAGCAATAAAAACCGAAATCTTATTTTGGGAATAGTTTTCGACGCTATAGGAATGTTGTCTTTCTCGATTCCATTAGTTGGCGAATTTTCGGATGTGGTTTGGGCTCCAATGGCTGGATTTCTAATGAGTTGGATGTACAAAGGAACCGTTGGAAAAGTGGGTGGCATTTTTACTTTTATAGAGGAAATCACTCCGTTTACAGATTTCATTCCATCCTTTACATTGGCTTGGATTTACAATTATTGGATCAAAAAAGAAAAATAACTTACTTTTTTTCTTCTTTAAAAACAAATCCCAATCCCATACTTCGCAACATTTTTTTCGAAAAAGGGAAAAAGAATTTTGATTGACCAAAAAGGTAGCCAAAGAACATTAATACAAAAGGATACAAAGGAAAAATCACAAGTAATCGAACGGGCGTAAACCATAAACCTAAATCTTCCTTAGTGATTCCTATCAAATTGCAAACTGGTTTTGACAACCAAGCCGAAGCCGATCCTGTAATGGCAAAAACTACAAAAATGATGACCAATTGAAAATTAGAAGTAATTCCCCAACGTTTTTTTAAATTCTCCATTTTAGATTAAAAATGATGCCACAAATATAGTAACATTATCGTATTGGGACAAAACCAAAGAGTTTTTGGTTGAAGGTATTTTGGAAATATATCATATAATTATAGATTAAATAATTCACTTCATATCCGTAATTGATGTTGCGGTCATAATTAATGGTCATTTCATATAAATTAGGATCGTAACGTTGAGGTTGCATAACACGATTATTCCATTCCGTTATGTATAAAATATTTTTGTTTTCCATATACGACTGTGAGTGATAGCCTCGTGGAAAAGATCTGCTAGCAAGCCAAGTACTAAAACCAGGGTCAATAATAATTACTTCATATTCTAATGAATCATTAGCGATTCTGATAGTGTCGTTGGTAATTTTTACAGCTTTTTTTTCAATTTTTATAGTGTCATTTTTTACAGTCAAATTCTTTTCAGGACT